>JBBRFT010000413.1:0-1514 GCA_038241375.1 Spirochaetota bacterium | reverse complement strand
TATATACCATTATCCGGTTCTGAAATAATCAAGGATATTCTATCTGACGAGGCTTTTGCCAGTTCGATAGTCGTGTCTTTTGAATTTCCGTCAATAATAATATATTCAATATCCTGATAAGTTTGTTTATTTACAGAGGTTACTGCATCAATAATAGTTGAAGCGCTATTATATGAACACGTTATTATGGAGATTTTTATTTTCATTGTCCGCAACTTAACTTTTCCCAAAAATGTTGGAGCTCATGTTGTCAGTGAGTTATAGATGAACATATTAATTAATTTATTCCTCTTTCAATTACAATATCTTCCATAACAAGGATATCCATTTGTGTTCGCAGATAACAATCAAGTGCTTCTTCCGGAGTATTAACAATTGGTTCGTTTTCATTAAAAGAGGTATTGAGTAAAAGAGGTACATCTGTTTTCAATCTGAATGCATTAATAAGATCATAATATTTTTCATTATCTTCCCTGCATACCGTTTGTAAACGACCTGTGCCATCCACATGGGTCACAGCAGTGATAGTAGTTCTTTTTTCCTCCCTTATGGGAAGTACCTTTTCCATAAACGGAGCCCTGTCCGGGTATTCAAAATATTCAGAAGTATATTCTTCCAGAATTGAAGGTGCGAAAGGTCTGAAACTTTCCCGGCGTTTTATTTTTGAATTCAGCAGATCTTTTGCATTTGGTTTGCTTGGATCGACAAGGATGGATCTGTTACCCAGCGCTCTTGGACCAAATTCTGCCCGGCCCTGAAACCAGCCTATGACGCTTCCGTTAGCCAGACTGCCGCTTACCTTATTAATCAGCGCTTCCCGCGAAGCGTAACGTACATAGGATATTTCTTTCTTTTTCAGAATAACTTCAATATCATCATTAGTAAATTTCATGCCTGTATATGCGTGAAATAATGGCTTTATCCGGGGTTGGTTTTTAATATGGTTGAATAAATAGAGTGCAGATCCTATACTGGTACCTGCGTCGTGCCCGGCAAACGGAATATAAACATTTTTAAATTTTGTATTCTGTTTAATTTTACCATTAGCTACTGAATTCTGGGCCACACCGCCAGCAATACAAATATTCTCAAGACCTGTTAAATTTTGCAGATAATTTAAAATATGAAAAAGAACTTCCTCGCACATTTTTTGAACTGACGCTGCCAGATCTTTGTGATATTGAGTAAGTTCATCAGATTTTCCTCTTGGGGCACCAAATTCTTCGATGAATTTTTTCGTAAATAAGGAATCAATATGCGGAGCCCCGTTTTCCCATGACATTGATACACCTTCTTTAACATGATTGAAATAGTGAGTATTTAATTCAAACAAACCATGTTTAGTTAAAATTATCGTATCCCGTACTTTGTCCATATAAATAGGTCTGCCATACGGGGCAAGACCCATTACTTTATATTCATCACCATAATAAGGAAAACCCAGAAATTGAGTGAATGCCGTATAGAAGACACCGCATGAATGAGGATAAACAATCTTATCCAGTACTTCAATC
>JBBRFT010000412.1:0-1567 GCA_038241375.1 Spirochaetota bacterium | reverse complement strand
TGGTACTGAACATTTATACGGTCTATTGCATGCGATTCGAAACAGGCTTATTGTACACTTTTCATATCAGAAATATCACGATCCGGAGAATACTAAAAGGGAAGTAGAACCGTATGCATTAAAAGAGTTCAAAGGCCGATGGTATCTCCTATCTAAAGATCTCAAAGACAATTATGTTAAAACATTTGCACTCGATAGAATAAGTATTCTGGAAATTTCAAAAAAGAGATATAATTATCCTATCGGTTTAAGCCCTGAAGAATATTTCAAAAACTGTTTCGGAGTAATCACTTCTGATGATGATGGTCCTGAGGAGATAGAATTATCATTTGAACCGCTTCAGGGAAAATACATAAAGTCGTATCCATTGCATGAATCTCAAAAAATACTTCAGGACAACGAAAATGAATTATTAATTCAACTTACACTTTTTATTACTCATGACTTTCTGATGGAGCTTCTTTCCTTTGGTGACAGTGTAAAGGTTATAAAACCGGTTAGTCTTGTTAAAAGTTTAAAAGTTTCATATCAGAACTCATTAAGCCAATATTAAATGTTAAAACCGGAAGAAATAGTTCTGAAACTTAATGAAACGCTGGAATCCGATCATTTTAACCAGGGTGATTTTGAGAGTTTAATAATGACTTTTAAGGAGCAATATAAACCGGATATTAAATTTCTTGATTTTAAATACTATAACGATTACCGGCGCAGGCTTGCGAAGAATAAGAAGATACAATTTGTTAAAATTCAAAAATTCGAAGAAGCCGCTGAATGTCGGATCCAGGAAAAAGAGTGTATTAATTACATTGAAATAAAAACTGAATACAAGATTGAGAAATCAACTTTCTATTATGACCAGGTCTATTTGTTCTATTTTTATCTTGCCACTGCAAGAAATGATAAAAAAGTCAGAGTTTTATTAAAGAAATAATTATTTAAAGTGGCAAAGAGTCATAAAACAATTGCAGTAAAACCAACTCAAAAATATACATTTGAGGAAATAGAAATTTATAGATGAATACTGCTGCTCATAACAAACTTGTATCCTTTATCTGGTCTATCGCTGACGATTGTTTACGTGATATATATGTTCGGGGAAAATATCGTGATGTAATTCTGCCAATGGTTGTATTACGCAGATTGGATGCATTACTCGAAACAACCAAGGAAGCTGTGATGGAAGAGCTCGCATTTCAGCGCGATGAAGTCAAATTCACTGAATGGGATGATAATGGTTTAAAAGAAGCTTCGGGTTATGTCTTTTATAATACAAGTGTCTGGACTCTACAGAGGCTTCATGATACCGCAACCAATAGTCAGCAGATTCTACTTGGAAATTTTGAAGACTATCTTAACGGGTTTAGCGCTAACGTAAAAGAGATCATCGATAAATTCAAGCTCAGAAGCCAGATCAGGCATATGGCTGAGAAGGATGTTTTGCTGAATGTACTGGAAAAATTTACATCTCCTTATATAAACCTGACTTCTACAGTCAAAACCGATCCTGATGGAAGAAAACTTGCTCCCCTTACTAATCTTGGGATGGGTTATGTTTTTGAGGAGC
>JBBRFT010000411.1:0-1670 GCA_038241375.1 Spirochaetota bacterium | reverse complement strand
TACCTGCGCCTGATATTAGACCGCGCAACACCGGTTTATCAGGAACGTCTGAACAATCTTCCGCCTGCCCAACGGAAAGTAGTTATTGAACTTGCAAATTTCTGGGATGCAGCTAAAGTAAACCAGCTGATTGATTTATGCAAAATGCCCGGGAAAGTGATTTCAGCTCAACTCAGCCAGCTGGAAAAAAACGAGATTGTTGAAAAAATTGCCGGACTAAAACGGGAACATCTTTATCGACTAACAGAGCGATTTTTTAATCTTTGGTTATTAATGACCCAGGGAGGCCCGAAAGAAAAGCAACAGGTTAAATACCTGACCACTTTCCTCGAAAACTGGTATGGTGTGTTGGATTTTAAGGTATTGTCCGTTCAGCCTCTTAATAAACCCGAGAAACGTAACCTGAAATCGGATCATGCTACGCTTTTAACTCCTGTTCCTGCCCACCCACACTACACAGTAGAGGGCCAAAGAGATTCGTCCATAGAAAAAACCACTTTACTTGAAGAAAAATTCAAGGAATACGGTGAATACACCCCCACGCTCCCCGATGAAATAATATCTGAAGTCAATCAAAGAATATTTTCAAAAGATTCTAAAGGGTCTTTTGATAAAATTAGCTTAACAGAACCGGATATTGTAGGAAAAGAAGGCCTGATAGGGCTAATCAGACTAAAGCAAGGGGATTATAAAACTGCAGAAAAGCATTTGCTATTCTCAATCGCAAAAGGAGATGTGAATGCCCTGAACAACCTTGCCAATCTTTATGCGGAAGCAAAACATCCTGATGAGGCTGAGAAATACTACCTTCTGGCTATTGAGAAAGGTGTACCTCAATCTTATATCAATTTATTGATTTTGTATTATTCATTAAATATCAAAAAGAAGAAAGCAATACGACTTCTTAGTGAAATTGAAAAACAGCCGATAATTCATGAGACTGAAGCAGCACTTACAATAATCTTTTTATGGGCCGGATTAATGAGTAGATTCGAAAATGAAGTAAATTCACTAATGCCTGAATTGATCAGCAAAACAGAAACAGATGCTCTTTCATCGCTGATGCTGGCATTTCTGGTTCACAAGCAATATAATTTAGCCTGGGTCTGGTTCAATAACCCGGAATATGGTGAAAAACTTAAAGAGATGCTCAAACCTTTGTATTATGTTACTGCAACTTTTATAAAAGGTCAGGAGGAAGAAGCATTGAAACCCGGCCCTGAAATTGAAGGGAATATCTCGGAAATCAAAGAAGAAATTCTGAAACAGCAAGCCTTTTATTATCCGTCATCTGTCAAATAAAAACTGTTAGTCAGAAGGTAGGAGTTGTAGTAAAAAATTATGATAACAGGTGGTTGGATTTTTTGAAAATTATTTCATTGAAAAACGGATCATATCACCTTTTTGTTATTATTACCCTATTTTCAACGAGGTCATGGAAATAGAGCCCATAATGGTTTTGGTGTTAAAAAAACAATATCTCATCTCCCCCGGTTTTAAGCCCGAGTGTGCAAAGAAGCGGAGGGTAATGCATAAGCATTGCGGTATAGAGCCATCAGAAATTTAATAAAACCCCTGCACTTCATTTCCAAAAGCCTTTTTAGATGCTATTCTTTTGACTTTAAAAGCTGCACTTCAGCATTTATGTTTACTTCGTCACCAACCAGTAC
>JBBRFT010000410.1:0-1691 GCA_038241375.1 Spirochaetota bacterium | reverse complement strand
CATCAAACCAATTAAGGCCGGTTGTTCCCCCCAGATATGTAAAATTCAACGTAAAGAGTGAAGAGTTATCAAGGTAAGTTTCTCCAGCTGGCAAGGAGGAAAATCCACCAATGATAATGATTCCGGCCGAGGGACAATTTATTGACAGTCCCGGATAGCCTGAGTTATTAATACCTGTTAAATAATTAAGAACCAAAGGATCATAGTTTAGGGTCAGAGATATAGATCCTATGGAATTGAACGAAGTCACTTTAACCGGCAAACTTATAACTGATCCAGGGCATGATGTAACTGATGGAGCTATTGTTGAGGGAGCATATTCCTGATTCTGGCCAACTGTGCCGCAAATATAATAAGAACCCTGAGGTGTGTCATTGAGAATAGTGTTACCCAGGGGCCCTGAATATTCGCAGGACTCACCGTCATCAAACCAGTTAAGGCTTGATGTACCACCGAGATATGTAAAATTTAAAGTAAAAAGTGTAGTATTATCCGGGAAGGTTTCACCATTTGGCAACGAGGAAAAGCCGCCTATGATTATAGTTCCTGCAGAGGGACTATTTATAGACAATGCCGGATAACCTGAGTTATTAATACCCGATAAATAATTAAGAACCAGGGGGTCGTATTTCAATGTGAGGGAAATAGATCCGATGGTCGTGAATGAAATCACTTTAACAGGAATGCTAATACCCGATCCAGGCGATGAAGTAACTGATGGAGCTATAGTAATGGGTGAATCCTGGGCACTCAAAGTTTGAGTTGCGACCACAAGAAAAATCAATAAAATTTGTGTTATTTTTTTCATGGTTGATAAGGGTTTGAGGTTATGTCTTGTAGTTTAGGTTTCTGATTTTGTTTTTAACTGGATATATATTTATTAATGATTGTATACAATCTTTCCAGTATTAATCATTAGCGTTTCTTCTGTCTTTAATTTCAGTCTTAGGTTGCATAAAGCCGGCCTGAGATTTATGAATATTATTATCAAGGTGCGACTTCCGAAAATTCATTTTTAGAAATCTTGATGTTGGTCGCCAAAGTCACCGCTTGGATATGCAAACCAACTCCTTTTAATCAAGCATTTTAAGCTCAGTTCTGATGTTAAAATTCCCCGGAGCAATTGTCTGGTAGTTTTTGAAGTAGCAGTGAAGAGGTCTGTATTATAAATAAGCATTATATTATAATCTTCGATGATGAAAAAATCTACCGCTGAGGTAGATATTTTTATTGCAGTCTCATTAGTCACAAAAGCCCCGGCATTTGCTGTCGGAGCGTTTTGTGAACGAATGATAGTATAATTCAGAAAAATAAAGCCCAAAAATACAAGGGCAATTATTTTCAGTCACAACGATTTTAAAAGAATAAATAAGTGCAACATGCTGAAAGAGTAAAAAGAGAGCGGGGGATTGTCTCCCGCTCTCTTTAATTTTAATTATTGATTACGGACAATCTTAATAGTCCGCGTATAAACTGCCCCGGAAGAAGCCAGCCTTAAAGTAGCTGTATATAGTCCGGTTTTGAGAGCAGAAGCATCCATTATTAATGTATGGCTGCCGGCAGTTTTCACTTCATCAAGCAGGTTCATAACCTTTGATCCCAGTAAGTTGTTGATTTCAATTGTAACTTTTCCACCAACTGGCAATGAATACGCAAAGGTTGTAGTTCCTTTGAAAGGATTGGGATAATTG
>JBBRFT010000409.1:0-1714 GCA_038241375.1 Spirochaetota bacterium | reverse complement strand
GTTAGTTTTCTCTTATTTTTTGTGAGAGTCATCGCAAAATGGTTTGTTCATGGATTTTCCACACCTGCATAACAACACTTCTGTGGGAGACTCTTCGGTGTTTCTCTTCAGATCTTTCAAAATAAAATTGCCTGTGATTTTCAACGGGCCAAATTCAATTATTTCTACTTTTGTCTGAAGTTGCTTTTCATTCTTCTCTTCCATAAACAATATTATTAACCAATAAATCCTGTTTGCCTGTGTCTTCCGTCACAGAAGGGCATATGATCGCTAAATCCGCAGCGGCAAAGAGAGATAAGGGTTCCGTTTACCACTTTTTCTTTTCCCCCTTCAATAAGAGTAAAACTTCCTTTAAGCACTATAGGTCCGTCGACCATAACTTTAACTGAAACAGATTCTTCTCCGACAGCCTTCTCAATCATTCCAACCAGATCAGGCCTCCTGAACTTAATATGATTAAGCTGATCACTGTCGACCGATGCATTTTTTTCTTCATCATTCCATTTCCATGCGAGAGCATCGGTGGGGCATAGATTTACAACTTCAATAATTTTTTCAGTTGAAGCACCTGTCATATCAACCCATGGTCTGCGGCTTGGATCGAAAACTTCAATAAGTTCCCTGTAACAGTAGGAGGCATGGACACATGTAGATGGTTTCCAATATACCGTTATTTCACCATTACTATATTGCCTTCCGCCTGAAAAATACTTTCCCTCTTTACCCATCTTTAATAGCTTATAAATTGAACAAGATTTGATAAATTTTGATTGCAGAATAATTCTATAAACATATACTGAATACAGATTATAACAACAGAAAACAATAAATTCCCGACTGCAAATTAAAATATTTAAATTTTTTCACCCGGAACCGTTAAATGAATATTCAAATATCAACTAAAATTAATATTATAATGAGTTAAATTCACTTATTTTGTTCTCTGATTATAAACCTGTCAAACATACTTATATTTTGACGGAAATGACACAAAATTATTTGGAAATTAGGTCAGTATGGTTTTGATTCATCTAACATCGGTTTTTATTCTTTTACCGTCAATATCATTCATTTTTAATATAATTATGCCTGGCATTATCTTAGTGATGGGTGGAATTATCATATTTTTATCAATCAAACTCAGAAAGGCCAGACTTGCCAGGGAGGAAAGGGAAAAAGAGATTTCAGAAATAAATACAGATCTCAGGGAAAGTAATGTGCTTATCTCAAATCAAAAGGAACTTATCTCAAGGGAGCACAACGAATCAGAAAAGTTTTATGGAATGCTTGTTCAAGCGGCTGATGACGGTATTTCGTTTTATGACAGGGACTGGAAACTGAAATTTGCCAATGCAGCATTTTATTCAATGATCGGCCTTGATAATGAACCCGATAGCTCCAGATATATTCAGGATCTCATTCAAACATTCAATAGTGAATTCCCGGGAAAAAAAATGGAGGCACTTTCACATTCCGGGTTCTACGAAAGTGATATCAGGGTTAAACATAAAGATGGACATTTTTTAAGCTTATCCACAAGGTCTGTTATTGTCAGAAGTGATAATGGAGAGGTACTGGGTTCGCTTACAATTTCCCGCGATATAACAAGATTGAAACAGGTTCATGAAGATCTGATTAAAGCCAATAACGAAGCAGAAGCAAGTAACAGGCTTAAATCGACCTTTCTTGCAAATATTTCACATGAAATAAGAAC
>JBBRFT010000408.1:0-1746 GCA_038241375.1 Spirochaetota bacterium | reverse complement strand
GCAAAAAAGAAAAGGTGTTAATAACCAGAATAACTCTGCGAGTTATTTCCAGTTAATTAACACGTATTTACATCATCATAAGAGTGATTTTAATCAATTAAGAAAAGTCAAATAGTGGTCCTAAGAATGGGGAGTAGTTTAGATTAAATATGCTTCAGGGTTGAGTTGGTTTAGGTTTAATTATTATAACTTCTCCTCCATCGTCTTCCCCATCCCCACCTCTGATGCAGCTCATTGCGAGTGGACTCAGGATTGCATTTTCTGAAAGTATGGAAATAAACTGATCTAAGTTAAAATTTGCTCCGGATGTTTTTTCTGTTCTTTTCATTTCTTTATGTTTTAAATTTTATGTTTTATAGTAATCACTGTCTATTTGTTACCCAAAAAAATAATTTATTTTTTAACAATTCTTCCTGAAATTTTCTAAAATCCAGATATATAGATATATATGCTGGAAAAAAAGAATGAATATTTACAATATTTTTCATCTTCTGAGTTAAAATTATTGTAATAAATGCATTTGCAGGGTAACAAATGCAATACAATTCCAATTAAACAGTATAAAGTGAATTATCAATAACCTAACTTATTCAACAGCGAGGATCAAGTTAGTAGAAAATAAACTATTAAGAAAACGGAGATATGAAATCAAAATTTTTTATTGGAACACACCCGCAGACAAACAATAATCATGCAGTTCACAAGGAAGGTTGCCCATTTCTGCCTGAGGCAAAAAAAAGAATTTTTCTTGGCGAATTCAACTCAGGACATGAGGCTGCCAGGGAAGGCCAAAAGATTTTCGTCAGAACTCAATGTTGTATTTTCTGTACAAAAGAGGCTGTGAAAAGAAGAGAGACTTTCGTGTTTCCAAAACAAGAATTTGTTGAACTTGATGTTCATCACTCTATAAAATCAATTGGAAAGTTCCATTGTTATACAAATTGAAAAGTTACAAAGCTATTTTGGGATTAAGGATTTTGCCAGATCGTCACTGTCCTCAAATACACTCATTATTTTTTTAAGCTTTTTATGCAGGTCCTGTTTGATGTGCCGTTTAACCATATGAGATCCCGGATATTCATAATAATGGTAATAGTGCTCCTTTCTCCAGTCTGAAGGAGTTTTTCCTCTGAGAATTTGTACCCATGCTCCTGCCCTGCATATCATGCGGTATTTTTAGCTCTGCAATGTCAAGAAATGTTTCAGCCAGATCGAGATTTGAAACCATATCTCTATTTACATTTCCGGGTTTGGTAACACCCGGCCATGAAATTAATAATGGTGTCCGGTACGATTCTTAGAACATCCAGCGTTTATCGAACCATCCATGCTCGCCAAGATAAAACCCCTGATCAGATGCATATACAACTATTGTGTTTTTATCGAGTCCGTTTTCTTTCAGATAGTACAGGACTTCACCTACACTCTTATCAACTGCAGCAATGCAGGCCAGGTAATCCTGCATATAACGCTGGTACTTGAATCGTACAAGATCTTTACCTGAAAGATTAGATTCGTAGAAATGATTTATGATTGGATCATACACTTCATTCCATTTATCCAGTTGTTCAGGATCCATTCTCAGAAGCCCGGTAGACTTCATTTTTGATTTGTCGCTGTACATTTTCAGATCTTCCTCGATACGCATTGTTTTGGAAATGGTCATATCCTGGGCTTTTTCAGCGGTTCCAGCATCCAGATCTTCGGACTCAACAAAGATATCCCGGATATCCTTTTCCAGCTTGA
>JBBRFT010000407.1:0-1755 GCA_038241375.1 Spirochaetota bacterium | reverse complement strand
ATTTATCGAGTCTGGAAAGAACAGTGAAAACCTGCGGAATTTCACCTGCAGCAGTTTTGATATATCCGCTTATATACGGGGCAGCCTGAATTTCCCTAAACGATAAAGAATCATCTTTCAGCGGTACCGCACATCCGCAATCCGGTTTTGATATAACAATGGGGGAGAGTCTTTTATCCGGTGTATTAATCGATTCAAATCTCATATCTTACCCTCTCAGCATTTGCACTTTAGATTTTCAGTCTTCATCATGGTAAACAGATCACTGAAAAGTTCACGCATCTCTGCAATCCCTTCGGGATTAAGACAGTAGCACGACCTTGGGCCGTCTATCTCACCGGAGATAAGCCCGGCCGATTTCAGCTCTTTCAGATGCTGAGAAACAGTCGATTGGGCTAGAGGAATTTCAAGAACAATCTCTCCACATATACAGCTGTTCTTCTCAGCAAGAATTTTGAGAATCTCAATGCGCGCAGGGTGAGAAACAGCTTTTGCGAATTCTGCTAGTTTTAAAGAATCATCGTTAAATATATTTTTTTTATTATTCTTCATAAATGACATTTATCGTAAACATACGATTAAGTCAAGAAATAATCATAAAGAGTATTTTTTGACTTATAAATCACTTAGTAAGGAAGACGTTAACAGTATCTACTAATAAATGGGTGATAAAATTGCTTCAAGATGCTCTAGTACTTCGATCTTGTAATTATCAATTAAAGAATGATATATAAAGTTTTAATGAAAATCTGCGAGGTCAAATTTAGTTTGACTTATACTGTATTTTATAAATATATTCAAAATCAGCGTTCTTTAAAGGAGTTTTACCATGAGCCGGATTGAAATAAGTGAAATACACTCTCACCTTCTGAAAAACTTCATATTTAATATAATATTTCATCCTTTATTTATGTTTTTACTCATGATCATAGGTGTTGGATCAAAATCATTTCTGAAAATCATACCTGTTCTTCTCTTAATTGTAATTCCTCTTATCGGAATTGCAATATTCACATGGTATCTGATTATTAAAAAATTACAGGTTATGATCGACGGAAACATCCGTGATGAAAAATCAATTAAACTTGCAGAAAATATACCACGGCTGGCTAATATAATTATACTTTCAGTTCTTATTTTTAATTCAATACTTATCTCTATAGTCAGCTATCAACAGAAAATAATATACACTCCAGTACAGATAATTTTCTTTATTATTCTCGGCTCATTACTGGCTCTTGCTGTTACTCTTTATCATTACTACAGGATGAAGACCATCCTGTATCCTTTAACAACTGTATCGGGCTTAAAATCCCTCACTATTTTTGAAAAACTCCTCGCGCCCATACTCTCATTCATGATAACAGTGCTGCTTGTCGTCGGTATAGGTATTTACAGTATCAATGTAAACCGTACTATAAAAAATTACAAAGAATCAACAACATCCCAATCTGAAAAGATCAAAGCTGAACTTGATCAGAATTTTAAATCAGTTGAAACTGAACTTTATTCCTACATTAATCTCATATCCCCGGAGAAAGTATCACAGCAGGAGGGGTTAAACTACGCAAAAAATCTTTTCGATAAACGGGTCAACAAAAGTATCATCACTCTTTTTATCTTTAAAAATAACGGAATATCATATTCAAATGCCGGGGTGCTGAATCTTTCTGACAGACAATACATAAAAGATGTTTTAAAAACGAACAAACTGGTCTGGTCGGATCTTGTTACAAGTAAAAGTACCGGTAAAAA
>JBBRFT010000406.1:0-1843 GCA_038241375.1 Spirochaetota bacterium | reverse complement strand
CCTCGCGGCCAAGCGGAATTGACTGGATCCCATTTTTGAACAGATTTGAGAAGATTCCATTCAGGTGCTCTTTATCAGCATAAACAATTACTTTTTTTTCATAAGGCCATTTTACTGAGAAAACGGCATTATCAGTGTCTTTAAAAAGCTCAAGAGTAATCTTTATCTGTTCAAGCAGGTCAACTTCAACCGGATTGGTCCCTGGCATTTTTGCGAAAGCAGAGAATGATGAAGCGATTGATGAAAGGTTATCAATATATTCAATCTGGTTTTTTGTAAAATTCTCCAGCTTTTTATCAAATTCCGGTGCATTATCTTTCCAGGATCTGAGTAACTGCTGGATATTTAATTTCATTGGTGTGAGTGGATTTTTTATCTCATGGGCGATCTGTTTGGCCATTTCCCTCCATGCATACTCCCTTTCGGAATCAGCAAGCTTATGCGTGCTCTCCTCGATTTCATCAACCATTCTGTTATATTGTTTAACAAGCTCACCAATCTCATCATTTCCTCTGTATGAAAGATGTTCACTTTTTTTCCCAACCCCCACCGAGGCAAGCCCTTCCCCAAGCATCATTAACGGGGAGGTCAGCCGGCCACTTATAAAAACAGCAAAGCTCATAGTAATTACAATAAGGAGCAGTGTGAAATTAATAACAGCAACAATAAGATTGGATATCTCCCTGGCAACAACACTCTGCATCCTGAAATACGGCAGATTCAGGTAAGCAATAACTTTATTATCATTTCCTGAGAAAGGCATGTAGGCTGAGATGTATTCGAGCTTTCCCACTTTCTCTCTTTGAATATACTCGCTCCTTGTCAGATCTTTAAGATTTATCAGGGCAAAGATATTGATCCGCTGGCTGGTCAGGTCGCGGTTGAAAATCTCGGGTCTTGACGTAGCAATAAGAAATCCGTTTAAATCGTAAAGATTAATATCGGTATTAAATGTATTGGACAGCTTAATAAGCAGTTCATTTAAAGAAGAATACCTTCTGTTGCGCCAGTCAGGAAAAAGGCGCTTCTCGGTCGAAAGCATATTATCCAGTTCGAGATTGACCGAGGTTAGTTTTTCACGGATATTTTCATAATGCTTTGCCTGGTACTGCCCAATAGTAAGGTAGGCAACAACAACACCAATCAAAATGAATGAAAATAACAGGATCCCTATGAATGAAAATTGCAGCTTTTGACGAAAGTTGAACATATTCATACTTTTCACAACAGGACGGCTTATCATGAGACTTATCATGTTTGAAAACAAAAGGATAAATGCGAAAAGGTATGCAAAAGAAATCAGAATATCCCCTGCCGTTATTCCCGGCCTTGTAATCA
This sequence comes from Spirochaetota bacterium, assembly GCA_038241375.1. Classification (GTDB taxonomy): domain Bacteria; phylum Spirochaetota; class UBA4802; order UBA4802; family UBA5550; genus WRGT01. Next base: position 505 of record JBBRFT010000406.1, on the reverse strand, counting down.
TTATGGTTGAATTGCCATTTTTGTACAAAACATGCTCAAAACCATCGTTCTTGAATACCCTGTAATCAGAAGTTTCATCAATATATTCTGAATCAGTCTTGTTAAATGGAAATTCACCCGTTCTGAGAACTAAATCACCATTTATATATTTTGCAAAAGAGTAATCTTTAAGCCTCAGGTAACCATGATATTTTTTATCAAGCAATAATTCTGAATAACCAGGTTGGAAAATATTGACGTCACTGTATAATTCAATAAACAATCCGTTAATAATTTCTTTTCCGGTCCCATAATGTAACCTCCCAAGATAAGACGATCTTCCTCCCTGATTATCAATAAAATAGAATTCCGTTCCGGTTAATTTATGCCCATTCCTTTTAATACGTTCGTCGAAGAAGGTAAAACAATTCTCTACTTTTTCATTTTGGGGACCTATCAATAAGGATTCGCCTTTCCGGCAGAGAACAATATTAAAATTAAAATTACCCCAGTAACCATCAAAATA
>JBBRFT010000405.1:0-1845 GCA_038241375.1 Spirochaetota bacterium | reverse complement strand
TGGATCGGCGCCGAGAATAATACCAAATAGAATAACAGATATTCCGTAAAATGTGATTCGTACTTTTCTATTAATCTTTTTTTTGACAATGAGCACAAACATCACTATGAGCATAATTAACCAGAGGGAAAATTTCAGAGGAATTTTGAACCAGTTCTTTGACGAAGATTCAGCCTCAATAACCTGTTTCTTTTCTGTTCTTGACCTGATCTCTTCTTTAGTAATACCGAAACTTTCGAGACGCAAGTCAAGATCACTTTTAGATTTAAGATCAAAAATACTTTTCAGTGATGAGTCGGATAATTTATTTTTTAAACCGAATTCCCTGACGGTTTCATCAAATATGATATTAATTTCAACTGTATCCGGTAGTACTTCCGGCTTTCCCTGCCAGAGATGAGAAGATATTGATGAAGATACGGCTACGATTAGAACTGTTGTTATAAAAGCTGTAATCAATACAATAAATTCTTTCATAGATTTGTAATCATCCTGAATAATTATTTTTCTATAATATGCTCTTTTACTTTAATAACACAACAACTGTGCTTTTTCAATCAGTATTTATTACTTTCTGACAATGATCAGAAAAATAGAGAAACTGTTTAAATTCTCTTCTGAATCAGGATTAGAAATCTTAGCGGCAGTATAATAAGCGATGATCAGTGAGATTTTCATCTCATCATCTTTCTTTATTAATATTTTAAAAACCGGCTATAAGAGCACCCAGTAAAGCACCATACAACATACTGCTGTATGGATTTGAAGTAATCGCTCAAGAGCCTGATCTGCACCCTACTAACTGATAGTATACATAACCTATTCCTGCTCCTGCTATAATACCTATAATTAATCTGTACGGTTTCATTATTTTTAACTCCTTCATTTTTATATTATCATTCTTTATAAATGGGTTAAATTATTAGTATTTTTGTTAAGTCTTTATTATTAGAAAAAAATCGGTACCGGGATACTCTTAAAGATAAAATATTTATCGTGGTGAATCATTCATTCTCCCCTCAATAAAACCGGGAGAAATGATATAAATTTAATTAACTGGTACTTGAATTTGACTTTGTGCAAATAATGATACTAATTGTAGTTAAGAGTAAGCTTCATTAGATCTCGTTTCCTGCAGAAAGGTTTTACAAAAACTCTCTACAGGTTTAACGTAAATTTCTGTATCAAAATTCATTCATATTATACCGAAGATCTTGTAACTCATTGCGTGTCGATTTAAATAATCAGGAGGCTCTAGTGAAATTAAAAAAACAATTATTCATATCTAGTTTAATTCTTCTTATCTCCATTACCGGGTGTAAAGAAAAACAGCAAAATCAAAATCAGTTTATAGATATCTCTCGTGATATGTATGTTCTTACAAAAAAAGGGTTAATCTTGAGATCAGAACCCTCTTCTTCATCAGAAAAAATTGCTCTGCTCCCTTATCGGTCAATAGTAAAAACATTTCAAAAAACTTTGAATGATGAAACGATTAGCAAAAGAACTGATCGCTGGTATTCAGTTGAGTGGTCCGGCAAAAAAGGTTGGGTCTTTGGCGGTTTTATAGATGAAAGTGATCCTGTAAAATATTTTATATCAAAAGATTCTCTTGGTCCTGCTAAACTCGGAATGAGCTTTGATGAATTTTTATCTTTTTTTAAATACGATAAAATAGAAACGGATGATCAAGGAGTTGTGTCTCTGTATAAGGATGAAAAGTTGATATTGGCATTTTCCGATAAAAGCTATGGTAATCTAAAAATAGTTAAGTGGTTAATACTTTCTAATCCTAAATTCGAGACAAAGAGTGGTTTATACCCGGGGATGTCTATTGATGAACTT
>JBBRFT010000404.1:0-1862 GCA_038241375.1 Spirochaetota bacterium | reverse complement strand
CACCTGTGCTGATCCTTCTTCCGGTAAGTGGATAAAATGTAAAATTTGTCTCATTATATAATTCTGTGAATCTTCCTGCTTTGATCGAATTCCTGAAGACCCATTCAGCCACTTTCAAGTCTAATGGGGTAAAAGCCTGTTCTCTGCCGCGGCTGAGTGAAAACTCAATCCGGTTATCCTTTTCTCTTAATAAACTTATAGATATGGCGTCAAAATATTTTTTCAGATCTCTGAATGCCACATCGAATATTTCATTAAATCCATTTGAATCTGAAAGATATCTAGTCAGATCAAATATTGCATTGGTCCGCTCTTCTCCTTCCCTGGCAAGCTTTTCCTGTTGCCTTATGCGATTAGTAAGTACCCCATTAATCAGGGCAATAGCGAAAAAGGAACCAAACATAAGCTTGTCTTCAGTTTTTTCGATATGAAACGCAAAGTGAGGAGGAATGAAGAAATAATTCCAGACAAGTGAACCTAGTGTTGAAGCCACCAGGATGGGGCCAATTCCAAGGAAAACCGCCATCAGGGAGACAACAAAAAGAAGAATGAATGATACTATATGATAACCCTGTTGATTGGAAAGGGGACGGCATAAAAGTGCAATAAACGCAATTCCGATTATTACAATCAGGTATTGGTTTAAGCTCGAATTAAGCAATTGATATTTCTTTATCACAGTATTCATGAAGTCAAAATTACTTATTAAAAATAATTTAAGGTTAGTTTAAAAAGAGAAAACAGATTTTACCTTATAAATTCTTCTCTTAATCTTTATAAAATCTTTATACAACCAGGCTATTTCTTTCTGATTTCTTTATGCGGCCGGGGGTACTTTTGCCTGTTATAAAAATTTTATCACTTGGCAGAGAAACATCAGGATATTAAGAAGGTTTCAATAGCAGGGTCCATTATTGCACTGGGAATTGTATTTGGCGATCTTGGTACAAGTCCGCTGTACGTAATGAAGGCAATTATCAGTGGTGGCAGCGAGTTTAACAAACTTCTCATATATGGTTCAATGTCATGTATTTTCTGGACCCTTACTCTCCAGACGACTGTAAAGTACGTAATAATTACAATGAGAGCTGATAATAAAGGTGAAGGAGGTATTTTTGCTTTGTATGCCCTTTTAAAGAAAAAATCTTCAGCAGCGGCTATATTAACCATGATCGGAGCAAGCGCCTTGTTGGCTGATGGGGTTATAACACCGGCTATTACAGTTACATCGTCAATCGAAGGTATAAAGTTGTTCAGTCCGGGATTATCTGTTACTGCAATTGTTCTCTGCATTTTTGTTGTACTGTTTTTTATGCAGCAATTCGGAACGAATGTTGTTGGAGGAAGTTTTGGTCCAATAATGGTCGTATGGTTTCTGATGCTATCAATACTGGGTTTAAAGCAACTCTATTTTAATCCGGGAGTCCTTGAGGCTCTGAATCCATATTATGCTATGCTGTTTCTTATCCGGTATCCGGGAGGGTTTATTTTATTGGGTGCAGTTTTTCTGGCAACCACCGGCGCCGAAGCATTATACTCTGATCTTGGTCAATGTGGATTAAAAAATATCAGAATATCATGGATTTTCGTAAAGGCGGCCCTCTTATTAAATTACTTAGGTCAATGTGCCTGGCTTATGGCAAATGATGAAAATCAAAGAGATATCAACCCATTTTATGGTATAATGCCTGGTTGGTTTCTTATACCGGGAATTTTTATTGCCACTGCTGCAGCGATTATTGCCAGTCAGGCCCTTATAACCGGGTCATACACTCTTATAAGTGAAGCAATTTCACTCAACTTCTCTCCAAAAATGAAGATAAGCAATCCAACCTCTTTAAAGGGACAGGTTTACGTGCCTT
>JBBRFT010000403.1:0-2000 GCA_038241375.1 Spirochaetota bacterium | reverse complement strand
TGTATCTACTGTGTAATTTGTAATGCCCTGTCTGGCTTTTTCAATTTCCATATCCGATACTTCAAAATGAGTATCCTTTTCAAAAGCAACGCGGGCCATATTAAGACGGTGCTCTGCATTACATGCAGAGATATCATCTTTCAAAGCATGATTTCCTGATGGAATGAAAAGAACTTTATCAAGAGACAGTTGCTCTCTTATATTCTCCGCAAGTATCAAATGACCTATGTGTGGAGGATTAAAGCTTCCCCCGAATATTCCGTATCGTTTCATGACAGATTCTTTAATTTAATAATGTTTTCTATCTTCCCAATTACCTCATCAACCGTTATACTCTTTATACACTCATGTGTCTTCATATAACAAACAAACTTATCACCCACCCACGGTTTAGATTTTCTATCTATAGCTGTATCAGGTGTATAACAAGGCGAGCATTTTATTTTCTTCCATATTATCTCGTGTACAGCACCTGTTGTATATTCATTCCTTGGAGCAATAAGTCCAGGATCTGAAGGACCGAATATTGAGACAGTGTTAACATTTAAGGCAGAAGCGATATGCAGAGGGCCGGTATCGCCGCTTACAAACACATCACACACAGATATTAAATCCACGTCAACAGAAAATTTCCTGCATTCCGTTTCTTCGTTAACCTTCTCTGATTTTTCTTTCCCTTCGATTAAAATGATATTAAAATCGGGATAGGATTTCTGAAGCCGGCCGTACAGTAAAATATACTTATCAATATCCCATCTCTTGATTACCATATCCGTACCAGGGTTAATTCCGCCAAACGGGAATAAACCAATTGTAAACTTTTTATTCAGCCCGTAATTCTGTTTTATAACATCCTTGCTGATTCTGTTTTTCAGTTGCAGTTTTTTGACGGTCTGCAATCCCTGTTTTTCAAGGACAGACAAATACCTCATCGGTTCATAAGCGTTCTTATTAAAACTGGCTCCGCAATTCACATACTTCGTTTCTTTAAAACCGAATATATTTTTTATACCAGACAGTTTTGCTATATAACCAAATGCATTATTTCTGTGACCTAAGAAGGCAGTATCAAAATTCTTTGATCTTAGTAGAAAAACCAGTTTAAAGAATGATAATAGTTTTTCAATAATATTACCTCTTTCATTAAGGCTATATTCAATTACTTCATCAATGTCATTAAAATAAGGTGCTATATCTTTTACCCACGGAGAACAGATTAAGGTTATTTTAGAATCGGGATAGTTAAGTTTAAACGAAGAAACGACGGGAGATATAAAGACTAAATCTCCGAAACAACAGAACTTCATTATTAATATTTTCTTAACAGTAGTCTTTAACATCAGATTTTTACACCTTTTAATATAAGTGTTATTATTCTAAAAATAACTTTACCGGGTTTAAATAAATACTTCAATAAAAATCTCGAAAGCAGATACAGCCTTAAAACAGAATACTGCAAATAACCGTTATGTTTTTTATAATAAACCAATTGAGATTCTTTGGCAAAGTAATAAGTTTTTGAATGGAAATTTTCCTGCGTGTTTTCGCCCTTCAGATGTATAATTTCTGTATGAGGGTAATAATAATTGCTATAGCCGGCTAATTTAAACCTGTAACATAAGTCGGCATCTTCATAATAAAGAAAATATCTCTCGTCAAGCTTCCCTATTTTGACAAAGTCTTCCTTTCTTGTTAACATAGCAGCACCGGAGACCCAGTCGACTTTCTGAAATGTTTTGTATTTTTCTTTCAGATTATCCAGAACTTCAGAAGATTTACGTTTGACAGCTGTTTCAAGTTTTTTATTGAATATTTCGCCGGAAAAAGTATTATCAACACCAAACGATAACTGAAAACTCATGTCAGTATTACAAAGTCCGAGCCCCACAGTGCCAAATTTCAGACCTTTTATATCAGTAAATAATCCCGCAGTAAAATCTTTTGTTATTACAGTATCCGGATTCAGAAAAAGCAGATATTCACCTTTTGCAAGTTCAACA
>JBBRFT010000402.1:0-2010 GCA_038241375.1 Spirochaetota bacterium | reverse complement strand
TATTATCGCAGTCATTGTCTCTTCAAGAGTATCTCTCCTGCCTTTAATAAAAAATTTAAGTAGAGATTCATCAAATCCTATTATGGAATCCATTGAATTGCGTGTTTCAGGAATACCATCTGTATAAAGGAAAATCATATCGCCACTTTCAATTACTGAATTAAATTCAGTGAATTTCTGATTCTCAAAAATTCCAACAACAGTTCCATTTCCGCCCAACTGTTTTATATCACCATTTTTTTTTATAAGGATTGGATGGGGATGACCGCCATTTGAAAAAGTAAACTTTATTTCATTATCAAGGCTGATCTTACCTGCTATAGCTGTAAAATAGTATGATGGTATTATCTTGCTCAGGTAAATATGGTTCAGCTCCTCCAGATACCTTACAGGATTGTCACCGTATTCATTAATAATACTTTCAGAGAAATATTTTATAAGAGATAAGAAAAGAGCCGCCGCCACACCATGCCCGGAAATATCGCAAATGAAAATATTTATACCATTGTCATTTTTTATAACAGAATAGAAATCCCCGCCAATCTGTGCCAAAGGGAGATAACGGCAGGATATATCGAATAATTCTGTTACCGGAAAATCTTCCTGAAGCAGAGCATCAACAGCATTTCTGGCTATCAGAAGATTTTTTTCCATAATACAAATTTGATTTCGAAGATCACCTCTGCTGATCTCCAGCATATTCGTAGTATCTTTCAGCTGTTCTTCCATTTTTTTCCTGCCGGTTATATCCGTTATCACTGCAACAATAACAGCACCGCCATAATCACTATCAGAAAAAACAGACTTATTAATAATTACATAAGAATTCTCCCCATTATTACTAACAATTTCTGTTTCGTAATGAATCGATCCTCCATTTGCAATAAGTTCTTTATCATGCCTGTCATAACTATCTTCATCATTCACAGAAAACAAAACTCCGGAATTTTTCCCTGAAAGTTCATCCCGTGAAAGACCTGTGAAACGCTCAAATTCTCTATTACATCCGATATATCTCCCCGATGAATCTTTATAAAAAACCGGATCAGGGATTGTATTCAAGAGGGTAGCGACAAACTCTTCACGACGGATAAGTTCATTATTTTTAAGAATCATCTCATTACGTTTCTGCTGAACCATACGAAGCGAGAGGCTCCCCTTTGTAATATCCTCGACTATAACCAGGGTAGAATCGTCATTTTCAAAATCACTGAAAATATGAAGATTGAAAAATATTTCACTTTTAACGGTTCTATTGATTGTATTAAGGCAGAAGTGATCTTTTCGCTTATAGATTACGTCATTAATTTCAGTTTCAAGACCGAAAAGTTCAGGGAAAATTTCTGTAAGAGATTCATTATCTCCGCAATCCATAAGTCCAAGATAAGTCTGCAGATTTCTATCAGTGAATGACATAATCATTGAGGAGTTTAAAACCCCATAATAAATTCCAAACCTGCTGCTTATTATATCAATAGCACTATTCGACATTCATATACCGATGCTGTCCCGTTTGGCTGGTTTTATAGAACTACTCAATGTTAACTCCTTAAAAAATATTTTATAGCATCTATCCAATAAAATAGTACCTAATCGGTCATTTCGAAGAAGCGATAGCGACTGAGAAATCTTATTCTTGCTTAAAATTTAAGATTTCTCACATACGTTCGAAATGACAACGAAAAATTCTTCTGTCATTTCGATCCTCCTTCAGTTCTCCAGGTGAGGAATCTCACTTTTTTACATAAATTAATATGAGATGACAGGATGTAATTCAACCTTAAACTACTATAGAAAAAAAAATTTCCCCACCACCTTCGGCGACGAAGAAAATTGAGCGTTTTAAATATTAATCCAATTCTAATCGTTTCTCTGTTTAGCAAATAGCATAATTCCCCGGGTATCTTTAAATCCTGAAAACCTCGGATCAGCGGAAATTATATCGGGATTAAAATCGGTAATATTAATCCTGTTTCCAGCCATTCCTAAAGAAATAAGATATTTTTTTAT
>JBBRFT010000401.1:0-2018 GCA_038241375.1 Spirochaetota bacterium | reverse complement strand
CGATGAAAGAACAGACAACCAGGTATCAATCGCCCCATTTCTATTACTTCTGGTACTCTTCTTCATGGCCTATGTTCTAAAGTCCTATGCTTCGGCAATGGTAGCTTTAAGCTATGCACTTCTTGTTGTTTTCAGAATGGTGTTTTACAAATATATATTCATGCCAACGGCTAAAAAGTGACCGCTACAACTCACTATGCTTTTTCATATTTACTATGTGCTGCAGCGGGTATCGAACCGGCAACTGCAGCAACGGCTTCATTGTTTGCTTTGCTCCCCGACATCGATCATCCCGAAAGCACAATAGGTCGAATCTTCAGACCTTTATCAAAATACATTCAACGTAAATATGGTCATCGCACAGTAACTCATTCAGTTTTTGCAATAATGTTTGTATCGGCTGCACTTCTCCCCCTGCTACTTCTTCCACGTCTTCTCCAGTGGGGCGGTCCATTCTGGACTGGAATATATGCCGCTGCTCTTCTCTCTTTTTCCAGCCATATATTTATAGACCTGTTTAATAAATCAGGGGTTCGTATCTTCGCCCCATTTTCTCAAAAAGAGTATATATCATTCAGAACTCCATCTTTAAGAATACTCGTTTCTTCATTTCAGGAATATATACTTTTATTTGTTATAGTTTTCTTTGCTTTTACAGTCACCGGTGAAGGGTTCTCTGTCCACAAGGCTGTTCGTTCAGTTGGTAAAATGATCTATAAGAACTACGACAACGCGGTAAAAGACTACCAGGAAAACAGCGCTTATCTCTGTATTGCTCATATCGATTATTTTGACAATATTGAACGTCGAAAGGTAGTTGAAGATCTTCCGGTTTTAAATATGTATCCTCAAACCGGAATATTCCTCCGGAACAACGAAAGGCTTGTAATAGGTAAAGAGAATATAAATGAAATCACAGTAGATAAAACAGAAAAACAGGTAATAGTAAAAAGGATCTCCGGCAGTGACCCTGCCCTTCTTAAAAGCATTCCTGATGGTTCTTATATCTCGGGTACAATAGATGTTAAAAACTATTTTCCGGAACTTAAATCAAACAACTTTATCACTGTTGATAGAAGAACAGACGGTGCAACTTTTACTTTAAAGTGTGCTGCTCCCTGGGAGATTTCACGGATTCTTAATCTGCATAATGAAATCGGTGTTGAGGTAGAGAAGCTTAAAAAGCAGCTCTGTTCGTACCAAATTGAACAGCTCCAGGGTGAAGAGGTTTCTCTTAAAAAAAGGGTTGAATCTTTGCGGAAGAAAGGTCTTTATAAATATTATGGTTCAATCTCAAAACTCTCAGCAGATGTTAAGAAAGTTCAGTCGAAGTTCAGTTCACTTGAGATGAAAGAGAGTATGGGCGGTGATGCGGTGATCCGGGAGAAGATTGATCTGCTTACTAATGGGTTTCATTTTTATTTTGATCTTGTTGTGTTTGAGATGTAATTTTTCTATTATAATCCGGTTAAAAAGATTTCATATAACCTGATTTTCTTTAATTTTCTATGTAAATATTTACAAACAATTATAGTTATATGCCGTTTGAAATTCTAATTGAGGGAATTATGATAAAAATACAAGACTATATTAATAACAGAAATAAGTATAAGGTTGATAAAACATATCAACGTCCTGCAGATGCGTGGTCTAATGAAGATAATCAATGCCTCATAGACTCAATATTGCGAGGTGAGCCTATTCCATTGTTTTTTATGAATTATATATCGAAAAAAGATATTTATTTTATTGTTGATGGTCAACAAAGATTGAATGCTATTGAGAAATATTATGATAATAAATTGAAGCTTAATAAAAAATTTTCAGGTAAAGCACTTCATGGAAAAACATTTAATGGATCTGATGGTTTAAATAATTCTGATAAAGAAAAGTTTTTAAATTATAAGATAAGTTTTTTTATATTAGAAGATTATGATGATGAAAGAATAAGATTAATATTTTCTAGATTGCAAAGAGGTAAACCTTTGCAACTCGGAGAAAGATTAAATGCTTGTCCA
>JBBRFT010000400.1:0-2067 GCA_038241375.1 Spirochaetota bacterium | reverse complement strand
GTGTTAAATATAATACCATCAGTTTACAAGTTAATCCTAATGTTGTATATATCTTACAAAAAAACCTGTCACCCTTTTAATATATAATTCGAGAATTAAACTTGTTTTTTTTACAATAATAATCCAGCTTAAACACAAATTACACATTCCGGGGGGAGATTATGAATTCAATATACTCTAAACTGCGTGAAAGGCTGGACACATACTCATTCGGCTTTCCCGAAACAAAATCTGGAGTTGAAATTACTCTTCTTAAAAAACTCTTCAATGAACAGGATGCTGAATTTTTTCTTAACCTCTCGCAAAAACTGGAGCCCGCCGCTGACATAGCAGCAAGAGTAAATCTCTCCGCGGATGAGACTCAAAGCAGACTGGAGGATTTGACGGGAAAAGGACTCATCTTCCGACAGGAATCTAATGGGAAAGTCAGATATGGTGCGATCCCGTTTATGCACGGAATTGTTGAATTCCAGATTAAAAGAATCGATAAAGAGTTATCAGTTCTCCTTGAACAATATTTTAATGAAGGATTTAATAAAAACATAGCCGACAACGCCGAACTTTTTCTACGTGTAATACCGGTACAAAAGTATATAGATATTGAAAATCATATTGCCTCCTACAATGATGTTTCTGCGATACTCGACAAAGTTGAAGTAATAGCTGTAACAGATTGTCTCTGCAGAAAACAGCAGAAACTTGTAGATGCGGGATGCTCAAGACCATCTGAAACATGTTTTATGTTCGGGTCAATGGCTGAATACTATATCAATAATAAAATTGGACGACGTGTCGATAAAGCCGAGGCAATGAAAATAGTCGCAGAAGCTCAGAAATCGGGGCTTGTGACTCAACCGGCAACTTCACAGAACCCTTCAGGAATGTGCAACTGCTGCGGCGACTGCTGTGCCGTACTGGGTGCAATAAAAAAATATCCCAATCCCGCAGAGATAGTATTTACCAATCATTATGCATCAATAATTCAGGACAACTGTACAAGCTGCGGAGCATGTATCGACATATGCCCCATGGAAGCGATTCAGATGAACAGCGCCGATAAAGCTGAAGTAAACTTAACAAGATGTATCGGATGCGGACTCTGTCTTACTGCATGCAATTTTGATGCGGTAAGACTTAATGAAAAAGCAGAAGGAAAAAGAAAAGAAGTTCCGTCTAACACACGGGATCAGATGATACAGATGGCGCAGAGAAGAAGTTTGATCTGATTACCTTTAAAAATTTGCTCGACATGAAATATTCCCAACTCTGTAATGCTACGGATAAATATAACGTTTTACGGAATAATTAAGCAGATTCCGTATAACAGGAATTAAGCTGTAATAAAAGGTCTGATAATGAAACAATATAAAATAGATTTCATAAGTTTTCTTCTCGAAAGCAGCTCTCTTAAATTCGGAGAGTTTACTCTTAAATCGGGAAGACTCTCTCCATATTTCCTGAATACAGGGATGCTTCATACCGGAGAAGCGATCAACCGGCTGGGGAGTTTTTATGCCAGCACAATAGTAGACAACATCAAAGATGAATATACATCGATCTTCGGACCGGCATACAAGGGGATTCCACTTGCTATTGCAGCTGTAAACTCACTCTATACAGAACATAAAGTTAACGTACACTATTCGTTCAATCGAAAAGAGGCGAAAGACCACGGTGACATGGGAATTATAGTAGGTAAAACTCTCAATGAGAATGACCGCGTAATAATCGTAGATGACGTCATCACCGCCGGAACAGCAGTGCGGGAAACCATCGAAATGCTGAAAAAACAGGGGAATCCGAAAATCTCAGCAGTAATAATATCTGTAGATCGAATGGAAAAAGGAATTGGCCAAAAATCTGCGATTCAGGAAATTTCCGGATCAACAGGAATAACATTTTTTCCCATAGTAAGCATACTGGATATAATCGAATTTCTGAATGACGCGCCTCAGAGAGATAAATTCGGTATCAGCGCCGGAATGATAACAAAAATGGAAGATTACCGTTCCCACTACGGAGTAGCATAGCAGACGCCAGTGAAAACCCATACTATCAAAAAATACA
>JBBRFT010000399.1:0-2070 GCA_038241375.1 Spirochaetota bacterium | reverse complement strand
AGTTTTGTCTCTGGATAGATCGCCACAAATCGAACAAATTTCAGTATCAGAAATGTTATAACACTGCTTACAATAACGTATGTCGGTTTTGATCTTTAAAATAAGATTTCCCAATTCATCTATTTCTTCGGGTGTTTGTTTTAGCAGATTCAATACCATTCTGGTAGCTGTGCGTTTACCAATGCCGGGAAGCCTGCTAAAACCTTCAACGATCTGCTTTACTATTTGTGAAGGGTATTCCATAGTTTGTAATAAATGAATATTAATTCAATTACAAACCTACAAGAAATTTGAGAAAATGCATTAAACTGTAATATCTTGATTAGCAAAAATATATGTTGTTCAATTATAGATTCATTAAACTACTTTTAGATTTCTAAGACAAAAAAAATATCTGTTTTAAGAGTTTATAAAGGTTTATAATGAAAATTAGCTCCAATTAAGATTTTTAATTATTATTATTTATATATTTGCAGATTGATTTCTGAAAAAACAATAATATGAAACTGCTGAATTTAATACTAATAGCATTTATGCTATTTCTGGCAGGAAATTCCTTTGCCCAGAACAAAGAAGTAAAGAATAAACCGGTAAAACCTGATAAAATTAAAACATCCTGGTCTGCAGGAGTCTCGGGTGGTGCGACTTTGCTTTTATCGGATGTTAAGTACCAGTTTAAAGGTTATGGAGTTGATGTAAATATTAATAAAGCGATTAGTAATTCATTTGCCCTAAGGTTGCATGCCGGATTTGGAAATGTTTATGGCTTAAATGATATATCAGCAACAGGTGCGACGGTTGCCAACAATAGTGCTCTTAACGGGAAAAATGATTCTTTTTCAAACTATGCGACACCTGTTAAAGATGTATATACAAATTTTAAAACTACCTATAAGGAAGCATACCTTGAAGCTATTTACTATTTTCCTTTATCAGATTTCAGAAAATCTGATAAGCAAAAAGCAAGGATTTATATTTTTGCTGGAGCCGGAGGAATTGTTTATAATACGAAAGTAGATCAACTGAATGCTTCTGGAATGTACGATTATTCTACAATCAGCTTGTTACCTCAAAAAGACAGAACGGAAGCTTTAAAGAAAATGTTGGATGGGAATTATGAAACTAATGCTGAAATAGATAATAACCACAATACAGAACTGTTGGATGGTTCCTTTTTAATTAGCTTTGATGCAGGACTTGGGTTTAATTATAGTATTAGTAAAAGAATTGATATGTTCCTTGAAGCAGATTATAAATACTCAGGTAGTGACCTTTTAGATGGTGTTCGCTGGCAAGCTAACGGAAGTCTTACAGGTAATAATGATGCTTTAATTCTTTTAGGGATAGGCATTAATTATCGTTTTGGGAAAATTGCGAATATTTATTGGTTCGACAATCCTGAAGCTATGCATTATAAAGTAACCCTTCAAAATAAAAGAAAAATCGATCAACTTTCTATTGATTCTGATGGTGATGGCGTAGCAGATTATTTCGATAGAGATCCAGAAACCCCTTCAGGTGTTGCTGTTGATGGATCAGGTAAACCGTTGGATAATGATAAGGATGGTATTCCGGATTATCTTGATTCTGAACCATTTTCTGATAAAAATGCTATTGTAGATTCTGTTGGAGTTGCACTTGATTCTGATGGGGATGGAGTTCCTGATCATCGCGATCTTGAACCAAAAACACCTGAAAAAACGCTTGTTAACTTTCAGGGTAAAGCCATCAGACTTCCGGAAATAGTGAGAGCGGAAAAAACCGGATCAGTTACACCATTGGGTTTTATACCTGTTGTGTTTTTTGATTTTAACTCGCCAACAGTTCGAACAGAATACTATAATGCCATTCTCGAACTTGCAGAAGCGTTGAAACAATATCCAAACGATAAACTCAAAATAGTTGGTCATACCGATGCCAGTGGAAATCCAGAATATAATATTGAACTTGGGAAGAGAAGAGCTCAACTTGTTTCAGACATACTTGTTGCAAGTGGAATTGATAAAAACAGATTGATTATTGAAAGTAAAGGAGCCGGACAACCACTTTCTGTTATAAGCAGAAGAGATC
>JBBRFT010000398.1:0-2070 GCA_038241375.1 Spirochaetota bacterium | reverse complement strand
TACCAGTTAATAAATGCCTTATTGAATATATCTTCCACTATATTATCAATAATGAGTTTCATCAGTTCATCTTCCACGGAAGACAGGTTTAGGGAGCTTTTATAGTCTTCATATCTCGAGAAGCTTGTTTCAAAACTGAGTTCAGGGTTAACGTTATTAGTATATTTCACTTTCAAAGTAATCGTAAACCGGTTAAGTGCCGCTGTTTCCTGTCCGGTGATTGCTGTAGGACGGGTTTCATAATTTGTGATATCTCCCGAAAACTCAACATCAGCAAATCCATTTACCAGTTTAAGGCTGGTTTGACTTTGAATTTTATCTTTCAAAGCATCGGTAAAATTCTGGCTAAGCCGTGCCTGAACAAGAGGAGCACGGTTATTAAAATTCTGAACGGCAAAAGTCTTTATTCGTGGGTCAATAGTAGTGCCCTTAAAGGAATAAGTTACCTTACAGGACTCAAGTCCGCACATACCAATTATGATACTTATAACTAAAAGTATTCCCGATAGTTTTTTCATCCCTGGTATTTGTTATTCGATATTATATTCTTTGATTTTACGATAGAGTGTTCTTTCCGAAATTCCAAGATCCTGGGCTGCATATTTACGTTTATTACTGTGCTTTTCAAGAGCTTTACGAATCATCTCAATTTCTTTATCGGATAATGACAGAGATTCTTCAAGAATTTCTTCAGTATCCTGGATATTATGATCAGTATCCTTTGAAATGGTAAATGGTTTTATGGGTTTATCCTGATCTATCTCATCAGGATTGGTATATAGTTTTTTAATAATCCGGGCATTGCTTTCCCTGAATTCCTGGCTGTCTGTTCCCTTATGAATGAGGTCTATAACCAGCTTTTTAAGATCAGTCATGTCATTTTTCATATCGAAAAGAATTTTGTAAAGAATTTCTCTTTCCGATGAAAAGGTTTCACGATCAACACTTCCGCTTATGAGTGCGGGTAATTTAGTACGGTTAAAATCAGGAAGATATTTCAGAAGTTTTTCAGCATTAATATTTCGTTCCTGCTCAATAATTGATATTTGCTCGGATAAATTCTTTAATTGACGGATATTCCCAGGCCATTCATAGCTCTGAAGGGTTCTGATTGCATCTTCTGTAAGGTTTATCTGAGGCATCCTGTAACGCTCGGCAAAATCTATTGCGAATTTTCTGAAAAGCAGATAAATATCCTCACCACGTTTACGTAAGGATGGCATAGCAATAGGAACTGTGTTGAGCCTGTAATATAAATCTTCTCTGAATTTATTGTTAGATATGGAATCCATAATATTAACATTTGTAGCAGCGATTACCCGTACATTCGTTTTCTGGACTTTTGAAGAACCTACCCGCATAAATTCACCCGATTCAAGTACCCTTAGAAGCCGCACCTGCGTGGATAAGGGCAACTCGGCAACCTCATCAAGGAATATAGTTCCACCATCCGCCACTTCAAAATATCCTTTTCTGGCTTCATGAGCTCCGGTAAATGACCCTTTTTCATGTCCAAACAATTCAGAATCTATGGTACCTTCCGGAATTGCTCCACAATTGACAGCAATATAAGGACCATGCTTCCTGGAACTCAGCGAATGAATAATTTGAGGAAATACCTCCTTACCGGTGCCACTCTCCCCGCTTATGAGTACTGACAAATCTGTACCTGCAACCTGCACGGCTATATCAATTGCCCGGTTCAATCCGGGATAATTACCAATGATCCCAAATCTTTGCTTTATTTGTTGAATATCCATTTAATATTGATAATTTAACTGTTACTGACAAAATAACTTATTGGCATGACAAAATTACAAATTTTAAATGTTTTTTTATTAGTTGATCCAAAGAAAAAACGAATTTCTTCACTTATTCATTATAGAGTCAGGATAAAAAATAATTTATAATTAGCACTGGAATTATTCTTATTTTTATGGTTGTAAATTTAACGGGATAAGTTTATTTTTACTAATAGATTCCTCACTTCGTCCGGAATCCTGCGATTCGAAATCTATTTCACTAAAGAAAAAAATTCTCTATTTATGAAAATCCTTGGTATTATTCCGT
>JBBRFT010000397.1:0-2087 GCA_038241375.1 Spirochaetota bacterium | reverse complement strand
ATCTTTGGTTGGGTGGCGATGTGGCGCCCGATTGAAATCCTGCTGTACGAACACTGGGAGAGCCATCTCCTTGTAATTAAAACAGGTGAAACGCTGATGGAAATATCGTTATCAAATAAAGAATCCGCTCAACTTATATCTGAAGTTGCAGTGGCAAGTGAAGAGCAGATGGTGGGGATGGACCAGATCAATAAAGCTGTATCTGAACTTGATAAGATGACTCAGCAGAATGCTGCACTTGTGGAAGAGGTGTCGAGTTTAAGCGAAGAGGTGCTTAACAGAGCGCGTGAGATGAAAGACTCTGTTAATCTTTTTACCGTTTCTAAATAGTCTTTTTAAACTGCGGGTAATATTTGTATCCCAGATAAAAGAATAGAAGCGCGCCTAGCATTGCAAGGACTGAAAAAATTACCATGTATAAGTGGAGAGCTCCGAAGAGACAGAAAATACAGACCATAATAGAATAGAACTCCTTTCTTCCGAGATACTGCAGGTAGAGCATCGATTTTACCACCATATCGGACTTGGGGAGTATCTCCAGAAACTCTCTGTTGTAGGAGGCCAGCGACATGGACTTGCTATATCTCCGAATAAAGTAAATTGCAGAAACGCCCATTCCGGAAACACCAAACAGAAGCAATACCATAGTGAGAATAAATACTTCAGAGGGATAGATTGTATATACTCTGAAAAGTGCAACTGTAATAAGAGCCACTGCTAGAATCTGGTCACTTAGAGTGTCGAGAATACCGCCGAGTTTTGAAAATCTTGTTGTCATCCGCGCGACCTCACCGTCACAGCCATCCACGATGGAGCATATCTGAACAAGAATACCTCCGGCAGCCTGATGCATCAGTTGATTGGACATGAGGAGTATTATTGATAATGCTCCAAGAAAAAAGTTTATAATGGTTATTGTATTAGGCTTAATTCTAAGTTCTGAAAATAGAAGACTCAGAGGGATTGATATCCGTTTATTTATATTCTGTGCAAGCTTTCCTCCGGAACCTGTGCGTATAACTTCTATTGCAGTTTTCCGTGCTTTGATAAAATCTTCATCACTTTCGATCAGATACTGGTCGTCCTTTTCTACCGGAGAGTACACACCTTTTTTCATGACGAATGAGCTTTCCAGTTTTGAGAATGAGTTGAATAGAATGAACTGATTTGCAGGGAGTATGATGTAGTTTTTACTTTCAGAATTTCCGTATAAGATCTGAATCCCGGGAAGTGTATCTATATGTTTTTTTACTCTTTTTCTGTAAAATTGAAGATCTTCATCGTTCAGATTAAGATATATTTTTTGAATACCGGCCTGTTTAGCCATTCGTATATTTCTTTCAAGAAAAGATTGTCCAAAAATTTTCCACCGTGATGCCGGAATAGGGGTAGAGATAATTACTGCTTCTTCAGGGAACATGACAACCTCGTACTTAAATAGAATAATGCGATTCTTTAAACATCCCGATTAAAAATCAATAATAATCAGTTTCTATTGATATTTTTTATAAATATTTTTTTTGTTTGACCGATTTTTAAAAATTATTTTTAGTATAGAAAACTTAAAATTGGTAAATTTATGTATAAAAAAATAATTTCTTTTGCAGTTTTCACTGTTATTTTAATCTTCGGAATTTTATATTCTTTTTTTAACAATACGGAAAGAGACATAACATTTGACACAAGATCGCATTTTGAAAATGAAGAAAAATATATAAGTTACCTGCAGGATAATGTAGAATTTAAATCTGTAAAACTTAAGTATGTAAAAATTGAACAGGGCAACAATTTCTGGAAAGTTGCTCGGGATAATGGAGTTAATATAAACACTCTTATCGGAGTAAATGTATTCTGGGAGGATCTTAATGCCAGAGTTTCACAGGTAGTAATTGTCCCGTCAGAACCGGGAACTATTGAATTTGTAAATGATCCCGCCGGGATTAACAATCTTGCCGAGCTGCTTGGCGTAACTGTTGAAGATGTCGAAGTACAGAAACTCCCTTTTCTGTACTCTCTTTATTCAGGTTTTATAAAAGACAAACAGCCCATAGCAGTTTTCGTAAAGGACGCAAGACCGAGAACTGATA
>JBBRFT010000396.1:0-2110 GCA_038241375.1 Spirochaetota bacterium | reverse complement strand
TTGAAATGAAGAAGTCGAAATTAGTCTCCGATTACTCCGATGCCAAACGCTGGATTTTCAATGACAGTGTGTATAATACAAACAGTTATATACAGGCTCATAGTAAACACATGTCATAATATATTTTCACTTAGAGTTTTTGTTCATCCTAAGGGATATCTGGCCTATAGGTTTCGGCTCTTTCTC
This sequence comes from Spirochaetota bacterium, assembly GCA_038241375.1. Lineage (GTDB taxonomy): Bacteria > Spirochaetota > UBA4802 > UBA4802 > UBA5550 > WRGT01. The sequence goes on along the minus strand of JBBRFT010000396.1, from coordinate 1,924 downwards.
GGTGCTGATAGGCTTGAATCGTGCTACCTAATCTTTGATAGCCGGTTTATTTAAAAGGTATATTTATTCCCTTAGGTATTTAGTATCTGGTTAGTTTATCTCGGCGGTAAGTTTGATTTTTAACCGTTTGGCTATATTCGACTGATCATACCCCCTAAAAAATTTGGCGAGGTTTAAATGCGGTTTTTAAGTCCTTTTTGGAGTTTAACTGTATCTTCTTCAAATTTTGTTGTCATATAAATAAACTTGACAGTTTTATATGTTATTGTTTTACTTATATTAAGTTTAATGTAGGATAAACATCATGAAAAAGACCATTGCAGATACGAATATGTATTTAAATACTCCGGCAAAGCGTCGTGAAATGATTGTTGATGCGGTTTATTCATCGGCAAAAATTGAAGGCTCAAAAACTACAAAAAAACAGCTACGAGAATATTATATTCTTAAAAATCCATCTTCGAAATAATCTTTTCTTCGATTATTTTTGATAGTGGCTTATAATTCTTACTATATCCTTCCTGAACACATTTTATATAAAACTCTTCTTTTGTCTTTAAATTCATTCCAATCATAGGAAATCCATTTTTAGCTAAAATAATATCACCAATAAGTCTGCAGATTCTGCCGTTTCCCTCTCTAAACGGATGTATAAATAGAAATTCCGACATTAGTTCCGAGAGTTTATCAGAAATTGGTTCCACGTCATTTTTTGAAGTATTGCTGAATTCAATCGAGCTAACTTCGAGTATTAATTTTTCTAAATCTGGTATTCCTTTTAAGAATTCAAGTTTCCATAACCATGAAGAATGATCCGATTTTTTGGACATTTCAACAGTTCTTATTTTCCCTGCGAAGGGGTAAATATCTTTTAAAAACTCATAATGCCATTTGCAGATATCTTTGAAGGAAAAAGGCTTAGAAATATCCAGAGTTTTTACAAGTTTAGAATATAAATCGACAAGGTTTTTATCTTCAATAAGCTGTACAAAATCCTGATCAGTGGTTTTCAGGTAGTTTATTGGGATGCCGTTTTCTTTTGATATGATAAATTCCGGGTTACTATTCTGCCAGTTTATCCATGGATTTTCAATTATACTTTTAGCGGAGGGTGTTTTTTCTCGTATTACACTCTTTTCAAGGATTTTTTTGCCAGGCTTATCAGCAATAAAGTATTTTTTATCTGTTTCGTAGAAATATAAGTTATTACTTCCCTTTTTAATTGAGAACGCATAATAAAAATTTTTAATGTTTGTTGAAATCTTCATTTTCCTATAAAATATCTCCATACTAAAAATGCAATAGTTTTTCAGTTACCGATAATTATCAAATAATAGAAAAAAGACTTAGTGTTTCCGTTCACCCAGTATTTCTGACCTGTTCAGATTTGGTAATATAAATGAAATATTTTCTATTGCCAAATCATGCAAATCCTTTCATCCTGAAAATCATAGTCAGAGGTGAACAAAAACACTAAAGACCTGAAATGTCTAAATGTACAGGGTATTGAAAATACCGTCATAAATGATATACTTCTCCGGAAGAGAGAAAGACTATATCAGAAAATCGAATATTTTGATGAAATTGAAGTTCTATATATGGCTATTGAATTCATTATCGAGAGGAAATAATGTGGAACCAGTTAACCTTCAAGCAGATTATCTTGATATCCCTTTATGCATAGATGACTATAAAGTGCATATGCCAAATCCATCTATGGTTATAATATCTAATCGCGTTACATCTAAAAGAATAATGTTTCGTATTGATTTTAATACCTCTATCAAAGATAAAATATATCAGATAGCAAGGCAGCTGATGATGATTAATAAATCGAAGAAACCACGTTACAAAATATTATTTAATAATCTTATTGAAGTTCATGGCTTTATCGGTAAGCTTAAAGAGAAGATTGATATATCAG
>JBBRFT010000395.1:0-2211 GCA_038241375.1 Spirochaetota bacterium | reverse complement strand
GGTAATTACTCAAAACCATTGGTAAAATGCTCTCCGCCGCACCCGGGGCGCGGCGGAGATAAAATTCCACCAATTTTTGAGCAATTACAAAAATAGTATAAAATTTCAGGAGAAATTAATGGCTTTAAGTATAGGTATAGTAGGGCTCCCTAATGTGGGGAAGTCTACACTTTTTAATGCTCTCACAAAGGCTCAGAATGCCGAGGCGGCGAATTATCCCTTCTGCACAATAGAACCGAACAAGGCCATTGTTCCGGTCCCGGACAAACGTCTTGACGGCCTATCGGCTATAGTTAAACCACAGAAGATTCAGACTGCTATTGTTGAGTTTACCGACATTGCAGGTCTTGTTAAGGGTGCTTCACGGGGTGCGGGACTTGGGAATAAGTTTCTTTCCCACATAAGGGAGACATCGGCGATCCTTCATGTTGTAAGATGTTTTGAAGATGAAAATATTATTCATGTAGATGGAGACGTTAATCCTCTCCGTGACATTGAGGTTATAAATACCGAACTTATACTGGCCGATATTCAGAGTCTTGAAAACAGGCATTCCCGTCTTGAAAAACTTGCCAGAACAGATAAGAAACTGCAGCCCGTGACAGACTGCGCGAAGAAGCTTCTTGATCATCTTAATATCGGGCAACCTGCCAATACATTCAGTGAAAAAGATTCCGATGTTTTTGCCGAGCTTATAAAAGAGACTCAGCTGATTACGCTGAAGCCGGTTATATATGCTGCGAATGTTGATGAAGATGGACTCGGTGCGGATAATGAATACGTGAAGATTGTTCATGATTTTGCAGCCGGCCATAATGCCATGTCGATAAAAATATGCGCTAAGATTGAAGAGGAGATGGCCGGCATGAGTGACGGTGAACGTGATGAGTTTCTGGAATCTCTAGGAGTGACTGAGGGTGGGCTCGATCAGATTATTCAGCATAGCTATCATGCTCTTGGTCTTATCAGTTATTTTACAGCAGGAGTAAAAGAAGTTCGAGCATGGACAATTCAGGCGGGATGGAAAGCTCCGAAGGCGGCGTCAGTAATACATAACGATTTTGAAAGAGGATTTATACGCGCGGAGGTAATTGCATTTGATGACTTTATCAGCTGTAACGGTGAAAACGGAGCGCGGACTTCAGGGAAGCTTCGTACCGAAGGGAAAGAATATGTAGTCGGTAATGGTGATGTAGTTCACTTTCTGTTTAATGTTTAAAATTATGTAGTCAGGGGGGAGAAAATTATCTCCCCTTATCATTTGTTACTAAAACTTCTTTTTATGCTATCTGCCGCATTCTTCGCCGATGAAAACGCCCATTGAATATTATAACCGCCAGTATCTCCATCGACATCTATTATCTCTCCTGCGAAGTAGAGTCCGGGAATAATTTTCGATTCCATTGTGCGTTTTTCAATTTCGTCTCTGCATACTCCCCCTGCTGTTGCCATTGCAACATTAAAGTTTCCTTTATCTTCAACTATAAACGGATACTCTCCCAGAGATTTAAATAGTTTAACACGCTCGGCTTTGTTTATCTCTGAAACATTTTTTAGAGGATCGATCTTCTCCTGCTCCAGTATAACTGTAATAAGTCTTTCAGGTATATCGTAGTTTTTAAGAAAAGTTTTGATGCTCTTCTTCCCCTGCGCCCGTGATTCGGTTATAAAATCGGTATTCATCTCTTCGCTTTTTTTTCCTGCAAGAGATACTTCAAGGACATCCCCTCTGGTGATATATCTGCTCATATCGAGAATAACCGGACCGGATAATCCTTTATGTGTAAATAAAATATCTCCCGATGAAGAATGGATTTTTTTACCGTTTTTGAAAAGTGAGACAAGCCGGTTCTTAAACGATATGCCGGAGAGTTCTGTAAATGGAAAACTTCTTATATAAACAGGTGCAAGAGAAGGTGATGTGGGAGTGATGGTGTGACCCAGTCTCTCTGCAAATGTATATCCGTCACCCGATGAGCCAGTGTCGGGATAGGATTCTCCACCCGATGCAATTACAACTTTTTGTGCAGTAAACTTCTCGTCACCTGAGGTTACTTCAAATTTGCCGTCTTTGTAAAGTATGTCTGAAACGGGTGAATCGAATCTGAATTCAATCCCGCGGTTTTCGCAGAGTTCTATCAGCATGGAAAGAACATCGATTGCCTTCATGGATTCGGGGAATATTTTTCCGTTCTCTTTCTCTACCGTGGG
>JBBRFT010000394.1:0-2234 GCA_038241375.1 Spirochaetota bacterium | reverse complement strand
TCCACTATGGAGAGGGTGCGCGACCATCAGGCTGAGGGAAATGCCGGTGAAGACATGGATGCCGGGACCTGGCCAGCGCGCGGGTGAGGTCTTATTACAAAGAGTGCCAATTAGAATCGAAGGATCAAATAGGAGTAGATGGTATAAAATAATGCTGAATAATAACCCATCAGAAAACAGTTCGCTCCGTAAAGAAGCTGAAGAAAGATTGAAAAAAATCGAATCTGTAAAAACATCTTCTAATAATGAAGCTGAATATTTAAAGACTATTCATGAACTTCAAGTGCACCAGATAGAGCTTGAAATGCAGAATGAAGAACTAAATATTGCAAGAAATATTGCGGAAACAGCAACTGGAAAATACACAGCACTTTACGATTTTGCCCCCACTGGATATTTTACGCTTAACCGCGAATATGAAATCTTAGATCTGAATTTCAGCGGAGCCTCAATGCTCGGCAAAGAGAGATCTAAGCTAATAAACAATAACTTTTGTTTATTTATAGAACCTGATGAAAGACTTTGTTTCATAGATTTTTTAAATAGAGTTTTCGAAACCGGTTCTAAACAGAACTGCGAAATAAAATTAGCAGATAATGGTAACGGTTCTGTTTATGTTTACATCGAAGGTATTGTTTCAGATGATAAAGATAAATGTCTAATAGCAGCGGTTGACATTACCGATCGAAAGCTTGCCGAAGACAAAATGCAATATCTCCTCTGCGAAAACGCTATTATTCTCAAAGAGAGCCATCACCGGGTTAAAAATAATATGAACGTTATATTCGGATTGCTTTCACTTCAGTCCTATGCTCAAGAAGATTCTTCAATGAAAGAAATTCTTTCAGCTGCAGCTTCACGTGTAAAAAACATGATGTTTCTCTATGATAGACTATATTTGAATGAAAATAAAAATGATATCTCTGTAAAAAATTATTTACCATCTTTAATCAATGACATTGCATCGATATTTCCGCAAAAACTTTCCGTAACAATTGTAACTAAGATAGAGGACTTCATCCTGACTCCACAAATATTAATTCCCATCGGTATTATCATCAATGAACTTATTACTAATTCGATGAAATACGCATTTGAAAACCGTGATAGCGGGATAATTGAAGTGACAGCATCAAAAAAAGAAAACCAAGTTTTTATTACCTATAAAGATAACGGCATCGGGATTCCGGAATCTATAAATTTTGGGAAGTCTACGGGTTTCGGCATGGAACTTATAAATTTGCTCGTAGAACAGATTGGCGGCAGTATCAGTATTGATCGTAATGACGGAACAAAATTTGTTATGGAATTTGAAATATAATAAAAATTTACTTGTCTCTCCGGAGTTTTTGGAATAGTGATATTGTTATAGCCTCCCATCCTCCGGCTAATCATTACCAAATCAACGACGCCCCCTAAATCCCCCGGAGGGGGACTTCAAAGATTAGGGATAAATAATTAAACTATTTATTATTGATTAGCAGTTTTTATTATTAAGTTCGTCACTCGGGGGAATAGTTTTTTAAACTTTATAGTCAGCGACTGAGAAATCTTTTTGATATAAAACAGATTTCTCACCCGATGAACTGATGTGGGGGTCGAAATGACAGAGTGCCGATGAACTGAAGCTAGGTTCGAAATGACAGAGTGCTAAATTTAAACTCGGAAATTTTAAAAAACAGAATAGGATGTTTTAATGGGATCTATATATAAAAATAGTCTTGCAAGCGTAGTAATAATAACGCTATCAATAATTCTCTATTATATCAGCAGACATAATTACCTTTTATTTCACAACATCGTTGAAATTTACAGCATTATCATTGCCGCAGGAATATTTTTTGTTTCATGGAATACAAGAAAACATTCTAATAAAAACAATCTGGTTTTTTTAGGAATTTCCTACATCTTCGTAGGTACTATTGATTTTTTTCATGTATTATCATATAAAGGGATGAATATTTTTACTGATTATTCTTTTTATGCTAATCAGCTCTGGATTTGTGCGCGCTATATGGAGAGTATAAGTATTTTTATATTTGTCATTTTAAGTTTTCGTAAATTTAAAATTTCATTTCCTTTAGTTTTTATAATATATTCTTCTATCACTTCGCTTTTCTTTCTCTCAGTATTTTACTGGAAAATATTCCCTGTATGTTTTATAGATGGAATCGGGCAGACACCTTTTAAAATTTACAGTGAATACATCATCTGCCTGATATTATTCTTATCAT
>JBBRFT010000393.1:0-2238 GCA_038241375.1 Spirochaetota bacterium | reverse complement strand
AAGAGAATTGCATTTACTCTGCCTGTACCTTTCCAATTTGTAAGACTCTCACCTCGCAGAAAGATCCTGCACCATTTAAGAACTGTGTCGTAATGCTTAATAATTCTGTTACTTATACATTTGGTAAAGTCACCATTGATATCTCCGGATTCATTAACATCATCAAAAATGAACACCAGTTCACGGAGTTTCTTTATATTTTCATTACTTCCGGATGTTTTAAGCAGCAGTGATAATGTTGATTTGATTAAACGATTTTCCGGCCTGTCACGGATAAAGTCATCATACTCGATGTAGAACCTTTCTTTATGAACTATATTCTTTTTTATATGATCAGCAACTTTCAGCTTCCCCTTAAGAAACTTAGAGTTCTCTTCAATTGATACATACCCGGATCTTATACCCTGACGCACGAGATCGTTCATCTCTTTTATAAAGAGGTGAATAAATATCTCCATGATATTCATTTTGTAAGTTGCGATGTCGGATTCATTGAACTGCTTAAATGGGGAATTCTTTAATGTCTTCAACATTCGAAGAAAGAGTTTTCTGGTGTCAGGAAGATCATCTGTATTAACTTTTTTATCACGGTGAATCTTGGGAAGTATCTCTATTACAAGTCCACTATCAGTTTGAATAACACCTACGTAGTTCCTCGCCTGAAGACATCTCCCTACCCCTTTTTTATGTGTTAGAGAAAAGAACTCCCGCCCTTCACTCTCTGTTTCGATGGTATTGCGTAATACGAAATCCTCAAGATGAAAGTATTCCTGTTTTTTTATATAGAGTATATTTTCAGATTTAAATTCGTTCTCTGAAGGAGCTATAATACCGTATTCAAGAATAGTATGATGTCTTATCCGTGGCGGCATAAAATTTATTCTGATATGAATTTAAGCAGAAGATCTTTAACTTTGATCCAGCTATTTTCCGCATTCAAAGCTATACTCTCAAACTCATCCCAGTTCAATCTCCATTTATATGAATGCCTTATAAAATGCCGGAACAACAGATATGGTTTTAATATTTCAAAAGTCTCAGCATCAATTACTTCTTTTCTGAAGTCAGTTTTTAAAATCATCTGATTAAGTAATTCATTGTGCCATTTTTGACCCTCAGGAATTTTCTTATCTACTTTCTTCGCGATTAATAGAAAAATACTCTCGACACCATTGTAAAATGAATGAAGAACAGAAGCAAGTGCTGTCATCTCAACAAGGTCAGGAGTTTTTAACTTGATCAAATCAAATAATAATTTGTAGGACTGAAACTCACGGTCTATTTCACTGATTTCAAATTTTATTTTTTCTTTTATTTCTTCAGGCAACACGAACCAGCTCCTTCAGATTCACAAGCATCTGTGCGAACCTCTCCTGTGTATCCATATTCAGCAGATCAATTTTTTTATTAATACTAAAACTTAATTCAGAATACGCTTTAAGGTATAATTCAGGTTTCATTCCCTTTACGGCTATATCAATATCTGAATTATCAGTGTATGTACCATCAGCAAGTGAACCGAATATATATATTTCAGTTACTCCATATTTACGGAGTATAGTTATTGCGGATTCAAGATCTTCTCTGAATGGAGATGAAATTTCAGCTATTGAATTCATCTATTTTTTTCTCCTTTACATTATATTAAGTATATGATTTATTCTTTCAAGAATAAAAATTGAATACATGACATTTTAATTCAATTATTTGCCTTTATAAATCTTAATGAAAGCTTCCGGATTGATATCTGCATTATTCAAATCCGGATTAATCCTGTATGTAGTTCTATCCTCATAGTTTTCATGGTTAAAGCCGAGAATACTTTCTTCTTTAAACAGTCTGCTCTGAATGAATCTTTTTTTATTCACATCATCATCAATGTCTAATGAGTCTTTTTCACTGCCGGTTATCTGCTTAATATGATCACCAAGAACAAGCTGAATCTTCTCCCAGTCTTCGTAGAAGTACTCCTGCAGAAGCGGGATTATTTTATGAGCGAATATATTGCACAACTCAGGGTATTTCTCTGATTCGTCCGTGTCTTTAAGTTTTATAAAATAGGCGTGACCTATGGTGTGGTCACGGTCGTAAAGAAATTCGATCCGTTCATTTATTTTCGAGAGCATCTCTTTTATATCTATACCGTTTATGATCAGGTCATCAAGTGTAGAGAGGTCGGGCATCATCTCAATAAAAGTAAATCGTCGGCGGAGAGCAGTATCCATAAGCGCAATAGAT
>JBBRFT010000392.1:0-2243 GCA_038241375.1 Spirochaetota bacterium | reverse complement strand
GTGTTAATTTTGGATTGGCACAGATATAATCCTGCTGTGAGTCCACCAGGACCGGCACCCAGAATTATAACATCGTACTCTGAAACAGCAGGCGTTATTTTTTCTTTTATTTCCTTAACTCTGTTTTCCGGCAGCATGCTGTTGAGATTCTTAATGATATCACTTCTTTTAATACCACCAGTCAGTCTTTCAGCCACCTCCCTGCCATCATTAAAAAAAAGCAGTGTGGGAGAGGATTTTACAGCAAGCTTATCAGCCAGATCACGATTTTTCTGACGAAATATCTTTATAAATTTAATATCTTCACCATAAAGCCTGGACAAATCCTCAAATTTGGATGCCAGAGCTTCACATGGAGGACATTCTGATGAATAAAAATCGAGAATTACTTTTCCAGCTTTCAGGACATTGTTCTCAAAGTCAGAAGAATTTATTTCTTTCATTTTTCTATTACAAATGAAAATTAATTTTTCAATAAAATATCCTCAATTGCTTTCTGAAAAGACTGCTTTGGCAAGGCGCCCATTGCAGCCTGGGGTTTTCCTGTTAAAGGGACAAATAGCAAAGTCGGAATACTCTGGATCCCAAAGACAGAAGCCAATTCATGCTCATCCTCAGTATTAACTTTATAAACAATAATCTTACCGGAATAATCTTTAGCAATTTCTTCAAGAATCGGGGCAACTACTTTGCATGGCCCGCACCAGTCAGCATAAAAATCGATTATTGCAGGTAACTGACCTTCATATTTCCATTCTGATCCTGCATCATAGTTAAAAACCTTATCCTTGAATTCCTGTGTGGTAAGATGAACCACTTTTGCATCTGTTGTAATCATATTTTTTAAAATTTATATTAACTATTTGATATTCAATTACCGATACAAAGATAAGTATAAAATTTGTAAATCACAATAGTATCACTAATAAATCGTAATAATATCACTATATTTTTTATTATTCTTCGAAATAGGAAGAAAATCCGAGTTCAAGAAGCCCCGTTACCGGCCGGCAATCTGTTGAACAGATACTTCCGGTCCTGTTTTTGGCTACCGAACCGCAACCACCTCCACATGCAAGCTGAACATTGCAGTTTTTGCATTCGGGGATTGAGGTAACATCACGTGACTCCCAATCATCCTTTATTCTGGTATCAAGCGACACTTCAGGGTAAAACTTGCCAACTGACTCATCAACCTTGCCCACTGTTGCAGTGCAGGGATAGATATGTCCGGTATAGTCGAATGCCCATTCGGTTTTACATGCAGGACATGCGTCAAACAGCGGTTCGGGAAGTTCTCCGTTCTCAGAAAGAAATTTGCTTATTGAATATGCCGGTTTATAGAATTCAAGAATATAAGGGTATTCTCTGGTAAGCCTGAAGATTTTTTCAAAAAGAGAAATTCTGCTGAATAATTTATCCGGTGCTGACTGGCAATGATGCAGTTCATAATTTCTGCCTATCTGAGTTTTAAAACATGGGCTTTTCGTCCAGCCCTTATCTATAGCATATCTTGCCAGATCCTTCAGGTTATCTATATTTTCCTTATCGATAACCATGCGGAGGTTTACATTTATCTCGTTTTTCAGGCATTCATCTATGCCATTTACGATCCTGTCGAATGTACCGCTGCCACCTTTAAGGAACCGCCGTTTATTGTGAATGTCACCCGTGCCATCGAGGGTGACCTGTATTTCCCTAATCCTTTTATCTTTAAATAAAGGCACATAATCTTCAAGCGTATATCCGTTAGTTACTATGCAAATATCCAGCTTTTCAACTGTTGCCCTGTTCACTATGGAGGAAATAAGGTTTTTCTGTTTTTGACTGCTCAGGAGAGGCTCGCCTCCAAAGATGGTTATATACTTTTTCCGTCCGGCAAAACCTGATCTGATATATTTGAAGAAGGCATCAACAATCTCATTGTTGAGCTCCTGGTCCAAATTATTATACTGATCCTGGTAACAATAAGTACAGGCAAAATTACAGCTGTAGTTTGTTATGAAAAAGAGCTGGATCTCATCCGTTTCGCGGGAATCAAGGAAGTCAAGATATTTGCTCTGAAATTTCTTTGTCTCCTCTTTTTCATCAGAAAGGTAGCCTTTTATAAGGAGTTCCCTGGAGAAATCATCAGCGGGATAGGGATTTCCCTCTTTTATAAACTTTACCTTTTCTGCATCAGAATGAGATAATATATCTGCATTTCCTGTTAAGATATTTACTATGAACCAGTTTTCGGAATC
>JBBRFT010000391.1:0-2267 GCA_038241375.1 Spirochaetota bacterium | reverse complement strand
CTTCTTTTACCGGAAATGAGAGTACTCCCTTTCACTTCATAGGTAAACGGTTCATATCCTTCATAGACTGCGTCGAGTTTATAATCAATACCAGGATCAACAGAATAGGCGAATGTCTCACCTGCCGCGGGAAGTCCCTTTTCAGAATCCCCTCCGGTTATTTTAGGAATTGCACCTTCAATAGTTTTCTTTGTCTCAGAGTCTATAACCTTTCCGGCTAAAATTGACGGAATGACATCGGAAGCTTTCTTACTGCTGAAAGCACTATCTACTTTAATCCTTGTACCTATCATATAACCGTATTCATAACCCTGGCGCACTGTTTCAATAAAATGGATAAATGACGGAGAGATAAAGACTTCACAGTCAATGTTTTTAAAACTTGGAGAGAGATCATATGCAAATTCAGCCTCGTAGTGCATATACTGGTCGCTGAACAGATAATTCTTTTTTGTGCCGGCTCTCGGATCACCGGGATAGATATCGGGGTCATTATAATAGTCGCCGTATGCGGAATGTATCATTGTTCCGTAAGATAATTTGGGGGTAAAATAAAATCTATCAATTAGAGGAAAACGCCACCCGGCTCCGATTGAACCGGCTATATCAACAATCCGGTCAAGCCTGTTTGAATTTGTTTTATTCCAGTCCATCATAAACCCTGTGAATACCCAAAGCGGCTTTATATCAAAAATCATGAAATTCAGCCGCACTTCACCGCCGAAGTTCATATCTGAAAAGTCTGCAAATCGGGTTCCCGGGAGAGGGAAAAAATTAACAAATGCCACATCAACCCATGTAAGTTTTATTGTGGCTGCTTTAGCCGACTCGGCTCCGTCTGCCTCTTTTTTTGTATCTTGAGAGAATGCAGCCGAGACCATGAGGGTTACCAGCAACCCCGCATATAAAAATGATTTCAGGTGCTTTTTACCTGAAGAAAAGTATCTGTTTTTCATGTTACCACCATTTACTGTATCTATGTAATAATTTCTCAGTTATTATAAATAATCTGACTTTTTCGCAAACAAAAAAAGCCTATGCGTGCTTTTTAAATTGCAAAATATACACAATTTTGCAATTATGCTTTATTCCCTTACAAAACAGCTTTATTTATTCAATTTATTAGATCATTCTTTTTAATTATACGGGTATCTGGAAAAGTAATTGTCACTCAAAAACGAAATCTGAATTTTTTTTAAAATATTTTCTTTTTAAATAGTATATTTTACTCAGATAAACAGAACTGTCTTTAGATAAATCGTTTACTCTTAAATAGATAAAATAATAAACTGACCGTGGAGTCGGGGATGAACCATTTTTACAGATAAATGCCTAGACTCTATTATTAAGGAAATTTACGGATGCGGATACTGATTATTGATGATGATGAGCTGATTCACTTAATGGTTACAGATAAACTTGCCGTTGAGGGATATGAGATTTCCTCAACATATAGCGCTAATGAAGGGCTCGAAGAGATAAGGAAAAACCATTTCGACATTATACTGCTGGATATCCGAATGCCCGGTATGAGCGGGCTCGAATTCATGAAGTCTTATAGAAGTTTCAACATAGATACACCGGTTATAATGCTATCTTCCATATCTGAGGAGGAGACTAAAATTACAGCCTTTAAAACCGGTGCGGACGACTATATGATAAAGCCCTTTTCTACAGGGGAACTCTTAGTGAGGATAAAGGCAATACTCAGGAGAACTGTATCCGCAAAAGATGAAATTCATGGGATCAGAATCGGCAGCGGCTATTTTGATTTTCAGCAGTACCGTTTCACTATCGGCGACATTGATGAAGAGTGCAGCAGATATGAGATACTTATAATTAAACTTCTTACTTCAGCTAAAGGTAAGATTTTCACAAGGGATGATATACTGCACTACGCATGGGGAGCCGACCAGTTCCCTACAAACAGGACAGTTGATAACTACATTGTTCGCCTGAGAGAGAAAATAAAAAAATGCTTTCCTGAAGTTTTGTCTGCGGAAATCATTGAATCGGTATACGGATCGGGATACAGGCTTAATCTGCCCGATATAAAATTTGAGAGTAATAATTAATAAATGGATATAAGAACAATACTTGTCTGCCTTCTTGTAGTTAACTTTTTTCTTTCAATTTTCATGGTAATGTCTATAAAGACTCAAAAAATTTACCCGGGATATATAGACTGGGTATTAAGCGTAATATTCCTTTTCTTTACATATGTTTTTTTCGCTTTGAGGGGAATAATCCCTGATTTTTTCACAGTT
>JBBRFT010000390.1:0-2268 GCA_038241375.1 Spirochaetota bacterium | reverse complement strand
TGGTGCGGATCTAGACATTATTGTAGGACGCGGTGCCGGACTCTCAGATGAAGGACTTGCAAGAAAAAAAGAGGTAATACTCCAGGGGGTGAATTTTAACAAACCTGATTCATCTGACCCAATTGATGTTCTTTGTAAAGTGGGGGGCTTTGATATTGCAGGTTTGACTGGAGTCTACCTTGCCGGTGCAGCCGCAGGGGTTCCTGTTGTGATTGACGGATTTATTTCCGGCGTGGCAGCACTCACCGCGGTAAAACTTGCTCCCGGCGCAAAGAACTATATGTTCGCATCACACAGCAGTGTTGAGCCCGGCGCTCGTAAGGTCGCTGAACTCCTGGGGATAAGTCCCATGCTCGATATGAATATGCGACTCGGAGAGGGGACCGGATGTGCACTTGCTTTTAATATCATAGAAGCATCAACGAAGATAATAAACGAAATGGGAACTTTCGCGGATATAGGTATGTAGAATTTTTTTAGGAAGTATATAAATACTTCTCAGTATTGACACTGCTCGTTTTATTTATTATCTTTAACGAAAAGTATGTTAAAATCATCGGGGTTGCCATGAACAGTGAAGCGTTGAAAATAACTGATAAAAACCAGATATTTGAAATATTCCGGACTAGATTTAAATCGGGTAAAATTTTCATTAAAACTGCTGATCTAAATATACAGGTTGAATCATTTTCATTTGAAAATGGAGTGATATTCGTCTCCGGTATAAATACTAACGAGAAAATAAGCAGTGTAATTTTTTATATAAGGGATAATGATGAGGTTGTTTTCTCTCATGCAGTTTTAAAATCAAAAGATAATCAGGGACTCCTGGTTTATGAGCCGCTGGATATTCAGATAATACAGATCCCAAGAAAAGAGGAGAGAAAAAGTGTAGCACCGGTTGAAAAGTCCGATGCTTCTCCGGTTTATATTTCCGCCATCATTTCGGATTTTACAGTGAATGAGTGCCTTAATCTCTCAAGAAGGAAAGTTGATATTATCAAAGATGAACTGCTGAAGAAGCTGCAGAGTGCCTACCCGAATTCAGGAATAATCTTTTCCGGTGATAAGAGCAGCGATCCACGGATGATTTATTTTAAAAGTAAGAGAAAACCATATTTTATTAAAAGCATAAAGGATGCTGATGATAACGAGCTTTTAAATGGCGATGAAGATATGAAGTATTATAAAATGTATATCCAGCCGAAAGATACTCTGGTGCAGAAAATGGGAGTTGTCTCTGAAATTTCAGTTCCGCTTCTTTATAAAATGATGATGCCATTCGGGTATGTTAAGGTGTCGAGTTCAAAAGAGCTTAATGATGATGATTTTTCCGCAATCCGTAAGTTCGGCATGTCTGCATCAACTGTTTATACAAATGACAAACAGATAATAACAAGCTCTGACGATAAAATTGCAGTTACAGATCTTTCCATGAGTGGTATGGGGATATTTTTCAAAGAGAAGGTACTGATTAAGCATTTTAAAGAGAACAGTCTGATTATATTTACAGTTTTTTTACCGGATAAAAAACAGGCAACAATGCTCTGTGAGGTTAAAAATATAGCGCTTATAAAAAACTATGTCTACCGCATAGGTTGTGAAATTCTGAATATTGAATCTCTAGGGGAGGTTTACTATTCAGAGTATCTGGAAGGTTTGGAAGCGTGATGGTTAGTTTTGATTTAAATCATTATAGCAGTTAACGATTGAATTAAACCTTGTTATTTCGAAAGTATGGGAGGAATCTTAAATTTAATGCAAGAATAAGATTTCTAAGCCGCTATCGCTTCTTCAAAATGACAAATTGTGTACTATTTCATTCGTTAAATGCTATAGTCACAAATAAAAGGTAATAATTTTTTAGAATAAACTCCTCTCGGATAAAATCTATATATATCAAGTGATTGTATATTGTTAGCAAATCAGGTATTAACTTTGTTGCTTTTCTTCTTTACATTTTTTTTAAAAAAGTTGACTTATTTGCGAACACTGTTTTCGTAATGTAAATAGGGTTTTTTTATTAGATTTTTTAGCTGATTCAGATTTTAACATTCATGTTGAGGTCGGTATTTTTTTTACTCAAAGGAAGCGGAAATCTAATTTAAATTAAACATGTTGAATACATCCGGTCAGTAAGGATCACTCCGTTTCCGCATACTCCGGTAGACTCCGCACAGCGATATTAATTGTGTTTTCCGGATTGGTGGTGTTTGGTTGAGGCTAGTGCGTTTTCATGATGAATTATCCTATTTATAAAAAAATAAA
>JBBRFT010000389.1:0-2289 GCA_038241375.1 Spirochaetota bacterium | reverse complement strand
CCGTTCTTCACCGGATTTTTAATACTCTCTTTTGTCTGCAGAGATTTTATATGAACCTCTTTGCGATTTATACTCTGAATCCCCGATGTTAAATTGTCCCGAATCTTAAACTCCTGAACCATAGAGAGGAGTTCCTGCGCCTGGTTTGACATCTCCTCACTTGCTGCAGCAGTCTCTTCAACCAGCGCCGCGTTCTGCTGCGTCATGGTATCCATTTCTGTAACCGCGGTGTTTATCTGCTCTATACCACGGCTCTGCTCGTCACTTGAAGCTGCAATCTCTGAAATAATATCCTTAACCTGTTTGGCTGAAAGAATAATCTCTTTCAGAGCATCCCCGCTTTTATTGACAAGATCTGTACCTTCATCGATTTTACTTATGGAATCCTTTATAAGAGAACCGATCTCTTTTGCCGCACCGGCCGATCTCTGCGCCAGGTTCCGCACTTCCCCGGCTACAACTGCAAAACCGCGCCCCTGGTCACCGGCACGTGCCGCTTCAACCGCGGCATTGAGCGCAAGAAGATTAGTCTGAAATGCTATCTCATTTATCATATTTATTATTTCAGATATCTTTTTACTCGATTTATTTATCTCACTGATTGAAAGAACTGCATTCTCTACAATGTGACCGCCGTCTACCGCAAGCCTTGATGAAGCTTCAGCAAGAGTGTTGGCTTCATTTGCATTACCCGCGTTCTGTCTTGTCGACGCGTTTGTCTCTTCAACAGTTGCTGCAATTTCTTCAAGTGATGAAGCCTGCTCCGATGTTCTTTGAGACAGATTTTCGTTCCCGGAGGCTATCTCTTCGACCGCTCTCACAAGATTTTGTGAAGCCATTATTATCTCTGAAATAAGTTTTTCAAGATTATCTGCTGATGTGTTAAGCGCTTTTCCAAGCTGACCAAGTTCGTCTTTCTGGTCAAGGTCAATCCGCTCAAGAAAGTTTCCCCGTGCAAGAAGTTCTGCAAATGCAAGTCCTTTTTTTACAGGACCGGAAACAGATTTAGAAAGAATAACGGTTATAATTGCACCTATACCGATTGAAACAAAAAGCATTATCACAATAAAAATTTTTGATGATGTTGCGTTGGCATCCTGCTCAATTTTTATTTTATCCGCCTCCCGAACCTGAAGAGCAATTAAATCATCAATCAGCTTACTCCCATTTCCATGAATTACAATCCATTCATCAAGATATTTTACACTCTCTGTAGTATTCCCCTTTGCTATTTCTTCATCGAATTTGTTACGCTTCTCAACTCCACCTTTTACGACTGAAGTAAAAGTATCGACGATTTGCTTCTCTTCGTCAGACATAGATGAGGCCATATATTTTTTTAAATGATTTCTATACTCTTCAATTACAGGCTTGTTGTCATTATAATACTTTTCAAGACTTTTAACATCTTTTTTTTCGGCTGAAACCTGCTGCATTACCATATTAGCTTTTAATCTTCCAAATGAATCCTGCAGACCACCAAGATCAACTGCTGATAAAAATATATCATTATAAAAATAATCGAATTCATAATCCGTTGTTTTTATATTAAAATAACTGTTTGCAGCTATACCCATAATAATAACAAGAAATACTGTACATGATAACAAAACTTTACTCGCAACTTTAAGATCATTAAACCATTTCATTTCTTCACCTCTTTTATAAAAATATCTTATTTATAGTAATTACCTTAACGGCATTCCGATGAAAAACACGCATTTATCTAAGATAATTGATTATTGAATGCCGCCAAATATTACAAAATGATGGCACTCAGAAAGTGCAAAAACACTATGATTAAATACAAAATTTTCATTGATGAAATAATATAATACAAATCTCTACTATATTTATCCATTTTTTTTTTAAGCAGATAAAAAAAAACAATCTATATATCCTAAATTTTCAGCGAGATTTAAATAAAACATTTTTTTAGATTATACTAAATCAAATCTCTTATTCCCTTATAGAGTTAGCATAGTGAGGCGGTCCATTTAAATGGCAAAAAAAACCGACAAGGATATTCAATTGTCCTTTGAATTTGATAACGGAAATCAAAAAGTTAAATTTATTACTGTAACGGGAAAATGCCGTTGTGGATATTCCGGTGAGTTTAGAAAAGCTGATATTGTAATTGAAATGACTGTGGTGTGTCCGAAGTGTAAAGCTCTGATTATATTGAAATAGATTCCCGACTTCTGAAAGTACAATATATTGCCCGGGAATATTCTTTCTTCAGAGCGTCTCTTCTCTTTTTATCATATTCCCGCACTTTCTGCACTTATA
>JBBRFT010000388.1:0-2315 GCA_038241375.1 Spirochaetota bacterium | reverse complement strand
TTTTTATTAAAATATAAATACTAACTTTGTTTAAGCTGAAGTCGATATATTTACTGTAAATTATTCGAAAAAAGTATCAATAAATGTGAGGCGGTAATAAATGTACTATCCCGGACTTAATATTATTATAAAAGCAATAGCAGAAAAGGTTTATAACGAGCTTGGTGCAGGACTTCCCGATAAAGTATATAAGGAGAGCCTGGTCCGGGAACTAGAAGATGGAGGGATCGAATATGAAAAAGATCCATTTATCCCCATTGACTATAGAGGACGAGTTCTTGAATCGGGTATTCACGCATGTTTTATTATCGATAGCAGAATAGTTCTTTATGTGAAAAACTCATCAAAAAGTCATGAGTATCATAAAAATCAATTGTATAGTTATATGCGTCTTAGCAGCAAAAGCTGCGGAATGATTCTCGACTTCAACAGCAGTGATTTTTCAGGAGTAATGAGAGTTTTTATGGTTCCGGAAGTTAAAGAGTAGCACAGTGTTACAGATTCTGTTTCAGAAGATGGTAGAAATACAATGGAATCATTATGTATAAATAACCCTCTCCCGGCGTCAGCCCGGGAGAGGGTGTGCCAGCGTCAGCGAAGCACGGGTGAGGCGGTGTTTTTTTGTTGACCATAGAATTAAATGGACTTTACTTTAACCTGGAACAGCAATTTCAGAAAAACGGGTCCGTTGCAGGCAGCATTCAGCTGAAATAGTGAATGAGCGGAACATCTCACGGATGGGGATCATTTTGAGAATGATTTTTTAAAATCTGCTTGGTTATGGAGAAAGGATGATTGATAAAAAGCTTATTGACAGGATTATTTCTTCCGGCACTATTCAGTGGCAAAAACATGCTCTTCAACGATTGATGGAACGGAATATATCAAGAGAATATGTGAAGAAAACAATTCTTTCGGGAATAATAATTGAATTTTATGAAGATGACAGACCTTATCCAAGTGTATTAATTGCTGATATAAGTGAGGATAAAGCGCTTCATGTTGTAGCGGCTTTTAATCTTGAAGATGAGATATGCTATATAATTACTGCTTACATACCTGATCAAAATTATTTTGAAGAAGATTTAGTAACGAGGAGGACTTAATGGAAAAATCAGATTTATGTCCCGTTTGTCGCGGTCAGAAAAAAGAGGGTACCACGACTTTTACTGTAGATCTTGGTACTGGTGTAATAGTTGTTCGTCACGTTCCCGCGTTACTTTGTGAACAATGTGGTATGGAGTGGATTGACGATTCAGTTTCGGAAATTCTTGAAAAATTAGTTGATGATGTCAGGCTGAAAGGATCAATTGTTGAGGTTAAAGAATTTTCCAGAATAGCAAGCTGATTTTTCAAGGATAGTTCATCGTGCGCAGCGGACGTTAAAAAAAAGGCTTTTACCACAGACTTGTGCTGAGCTATTCTGTCGAAGCATAGACACAGATGTTTTGTATATCTTATATTGAACATGTGCTGAAGCTGTAAGTAAATATAAAAAAATACAGTTTCTGTAAAAGATCCAAATGAATGGTTTGTTTTAAAAGGCGGTGTTGTTAAAGTAAAAAAAACGGCCATCAGTTCATATTCCGCATCTTTTATTGCCGGTTATTTAGTTGATAAGCTGATGAAGAGCGGGCAGTCATGATGTTCCTGATGATAAGGTTCGTGAAAGATTCAGCAGAAGTATAGGGTTGTTGCTATTTGCTTTAGGCATGTCCGATGTTTCATATATTATTGATAATACATATAATGAATTTACCATTGTTGGCGAAAAAAAAGATGGTAAAGTTTTCTGGAAGGACAAAACGCTTCCGGAATTTTTTCATACATTTAAAGATAATTGAAGTTTTAAAAAGAATTAAAAAGAAAATGACAATGAAGAGATGTTTTTGTTTGCCCGTAAAGTTAAAAGAGTAAAACCCTAATCTTTCATCTGTGTCCATCCGATTTCATCTGTGTTCATGCTTTGACGGCGCTCAGCACAAGTCGAGCGGAGTGTGCTTTTAAAAAAGGCTTTTACCAAATCATAAAAAGCACCCCATACAATACCAGTAAACCCCCGGGCCAATGGGCCACCCCCTTTATTCAACTAATCATTACCCACATCTTCACTGTAGCCCCCTAAATCCCCCGGAGATAACGCCATATGTCCTGAAATAATCAGGAGTTAACCTTTGGTAGATTACCCCAGGCCATATGGCACAATTATAGGGGGATTTCAAGTTTAGGACAGATAAATTTTCTATAACACAATAATTGAAATGTATCACGGCTGAAGCTGTGAAAACCCTATTTTTGACAATATTAACAATACC
>JBBRFT010000387.1:0-2363 GCA_038241375.1 Spirochaetota bacterium | reverse complement strand
ATATTGAATCTGAAAGATTCAGGATCATTACCGGCGATCTGGATTTCAGAAAAATCATTAACACCCATATTTCAGGTGTAGATAAAAAACAGGAAAAATTGAAGAATTTTATTGCCGCAACCCCTCAACAATAGCTATAATAAAGAATCTTTTATTTCACAGGAAAAAAAATGACTCTGCTAGATGAAATACGTTCCAGAAGATCTATACGAAAATACAGAGAAGAGACTGTTAGTGATCAGCTTATAAACGAAATTCTTGAAGCAGGAAGATGGGCTCCATCGGGAATGAATAATCAGCCCTGGAGATTTGTTGTAATCAAAGATAAAACATTTAAAACTAAACTTTCAGCTATGACACATTATTCAGGTATTGTTGCCGGTTCAGATTTCTGTGTGGCGGTTTTTTACAACAGTCCGGCCGGATACCATAGAGAGAAAGATATAATGAGTATTGGAGCTTGTATTCAGAATATGCTTTTATATGCTCATCATCTTGGAATCGGATCTGTATGGCTTGGTGAGATTTTAAAAAATAAGGATAAGATAAGTGAAATACTCGGGGTTAGTCAAGGCAATGAATTTATGGCTCTCATTGCTTTCGGTTATCCCGCTGAAGAAGCCTCAGGTGAGCGCGTTAAAATGAATGAAATTCTACTGAAAATACTTTGAGAAATACATTGATAAAAAAAATAATTATAATAATACTCATATTAACTGTAAAAATATATTCCGCTCAAAATGAAATAGAGATTTCAAAGTACAGTATATCTGAAACATCTTCTACGGGATATTTATTAAGCTATGATATTAAAAATACATTTGATACCGAATCATATTCTTTAAATAAAGTAACAATACCCTTCGAAAAATTCATAATTCAGGGTAGTATTGCCAACAGACTTATGAAAGAAAAAGATTTCCTTTTTTCACAAAAAGATGTAGATCTCAATCAAAACGGCAATCTGAAAGATTCATATCAAATTAAAACCCATAACAAAATCCTATACATTAATGATCAAATAATTAATCCCATGATAAAAATAACAGCTAATTACACTGTTCTACTCCCCTTTAATAATTCCGGAAAATATAATATCAATAGAATAAATCCAAACAGTTTACCATTTACATTAAGAGACACATCAGCTCTTCCTGAAGAAATAACAATAGGATTAAACCCAAATGATGAGATTGAATTCCAGAAATATGATAATAACCTCCTGCTCGTTGAAGTTATAACACCGGAGAAAATAGAAGATAAAACTCTGTTCAGTGGTGACGTTACAATTCATACCGGTTTTACAAATGAAAAAAGTGTTACTGCAGGAGAGAATTTTTACCGCTATACCGCAGCAAAAAAAATTGAGATAAATAAAAATGCTGCACAGGGTGAATTTCAAATAGGAAAATTAAAAAAACCATTTTCACTTAGAGTCACATACTATTTCAGTATATCTGAAAATTTAATAATTATGACTCAGAAAATCTTAATGGTAAATTAAGTGATAAATTCTCTTATTGAAATAATTTTTATTCTTATACTTTTTATTGCAATTCAACTCTTTGTATTTATAAGAAATAAAAAAGCAAAACTCCTTATGCTTAATTTAATCCCGGCACTCCTTATTATAATCCCCGTGCTTTTGAGTATCAATAATACCGCTTTACCTTTTTTTGACTATATGCAAAAAGCCGGGTTTCTTTTATACCCTTTTACATTTATAACAGTTATAAGTGATTTTTTCCCTGTTGATAAAAAAAATCATCTGTTCAGATCTCTGATAATCTCTCTCCCCTTTATGTTTCTGTTTCTTGTGTATAATTATCTTTCAATTATTTTACTAATGTATATTCTGTTATTCGTATTCATTTTTATTGTAGTAAATGATAGGATTTCAAATAAACTGGAAATTTTATTTATCATGATTATCCCATCTGTAATTTTACTCTTCTATTATAATCACACACATAATAAAACAGTACTTATCGTATCGCTTCTGCTGTTAAGCATAATAATAACACTCTTCGTGTTGTATGAGTATTCGCGACGTCTTCACTTTATAAGCCTCAGGCTATTCAGCATTAATAATCTAAACAAGAGACTCAACCAGGTAATCACCCGGCTTCGGCAGAGCAATAATACATTAAAAAAAATAATCTCTCAGAAGGATATTGAACTGCTTCAGATTGCAAGACATGCCAGTCTCGCAGAAGTAACGACAGGTATAGCTCACGAGCTGGCCCAGCCGCTTACGGGGATTAAATGTCTTTCTCAGAATATGATTGATGATATTAATTATGATGATTTTGATCATATGCAGGCAGTATCTGATCTAATCAAAATTTCATCCCTTGTGGATA
>JBBRFT010000386.1:0-2474 GCA_038241375.1 Spirochaetota bacterium | reverse complement strand
ATATAGCCTGTACAACCAGCCTCAAATGCTTTTTCCCGATCCCCGGTCATTGCATATGAAGTTACAGCCACTATCGGAACAGTAGAGAGATCGGGATTACCCCTCAGCTCCTGAGCCACTGAATAGCCGTCCATCCCGGGGAGTTGTATATCCAGAAGTATCATATCAGCTTTAAGATGCCCGGCTAATTCAACACCCTCTTTCCCATCGCGTGCTCTTACAATTTCATAACCCTGAACATTGAGAATATAATATATCAGATAATAATTCTGATCATTATCCTCTATATATAAAATTTTGTTATTCATTCTGTCCCCTCTCAACAGGTAATGTAAAACTAAAATTGCTCCCGATGCCCCATTCACTCTCTACCCTTATATCTCCACCCATCAGATGCAGAAGTTTTTTGCATATAGACAGACCAAGCCCGGTCCCTTCATACTGTCTTGTCAGGCCAATGCTGACCTGACGGAATGGTTTGAAAAGATCACCAAGATTTTCTTTTTTTATTCCAATGCCCGAATCTTTTACATTTACCAGAATATTTTCACCCTGTAGTGAACATTCTACTCTCACGTATCCTTTCTCAGAAAACTTTATTGCATTGCTAAGCAGATTAAATAGAACCTGTTCTACACGCCTTCGATCGCTGGTAATGAACCCGACTTCCGGAGCTATGTTTATTTCGACATCAAGATTTTTCTTTTCGGCCAACGGTTTTACTGTTTCGGAAACTTTTTTCAGCATACTTTCAAATTCAAATTTTTCGTAAGACAGATCAAGCTGTCCGGCTTCAATTTTTGAAATATCGAGAACATCATTAATAAGAGCAAGCAGATGTTCCGAACTGTTAAAAACCATATTCAGCTGTTTTTTCTGTTCATCATTCAGAGGCCCGGCCAGACCCTGGAGTAATATTCCGGAAAAACCGATAATTGAATTCAAAGGAGTCCGTAATTCATGGGACATGGTAGCAAGAAACGCCGACTTGATTCTGTCCGCCGCTTCAGCAGCATCTTTAGCCTGTTCCAGTTCGCTTGTCCGGTTTACAACTATTTCTTCAAGATGATCCCTATATATTTCCAGTTCAGTAATAGCAAGTTTTCGTTCCACTACCTCGCTATAAATTTTATTTACCATAAGCTTAAATGAACGGGCAAGTGTGCCAATCTCTCCCCCGCTCTCAATATCAATATTCTGATTGAGATCCCCCGTCTCTGCAATATTTCTGCTTACATTTGTAAGACTTAACAGAGGCTTTAAAACAGTAAAATTGATAATTGCAATTATAATTACACTTAAAAGAACCATGGCCGCCATGACAAATAAAATTATCACTTTGATTGACCGGTATATTTCATAGTGTATTGAACTGAATGTCAAATATGTACCTATTTTCCAGCCCAACACAGGTGAGGTGTAAAACACAAGATAAGAATCTTCAAGAGCAATCGTCCCCTCTGAAGAATTAACAAATTCTTCGGTTTTATCCTTCAGTTCATCACTTATATTTTTAAATAATCTTGAGGAGTCCCTTACTGCAAGAATTACACCTTTGTTATCGGTAAGAATCATGTATCCTTTATGTCCTATATCAAATCCGGAAATATAATACCGCAAATCTGCAAGAGTAATATCAGCTCCGACAACACCGAACACATCACCTTTCTTATTCCGAAGTGCCGTGACAACACCAATGTTGACATCTGGTGTTGTCACAGAACTATATGGCTCCGTCACTAATACCGATGATGGATCAGCTTTAGCAAGTGTATACCATGGCCTGGTTCGGGGATCAAATTCTGTCGGTTCCGCACGTTTATGAGATCTAACGAAACTCCCGTTTTCACGACCCATATAAACAGAATTAATATTAGAATGAGTCATCCGGTACTCATTTAGAATATTAATTATATTCTGTTCCCGGCTTCCAATATTATACCTGAATTTTTTTCCCGATATATTAACGAAATTCGTAAAATCTCTGTCATTATTATCAAGAATCGTTTTATTAATGGAGAGAAGATGAACATCACTTTTAACGCTATCAACCAGATTTGTAATGGCAAAATTTATATGCTTCATCTGATTTTTTGCGTCACCAACAAACAAATCCAGATGCTGTTTATAAAGGAAAAACGGGAGGACAACTCCGATAATAATTAGAACAAAAACTGATACAGCAAAATACATTATCAGAATTTTTGATCTCAGGCTCATAGATTTGTTCAGTTTTTTTATTGTATAAAACAATCTTCCAACCCCATTCATATCTTATTAATTAAAGGATCGTCCTGCACATACAAAATATATATTTAATATAAACAATAAAACGATAATTATCAAATTTCTTTTCAGTTACAAATATTAAATTGTACTCGTTGTGAAGTGAAAATAATCCATAAGAAAGGATTATGCTTAATAAAGTTAACCGACTACCTTATGAGTTACTATATTTTATCATAAAATGGATG
>JBBRFT010000385.1:0-2497 GCA_038241375.1 Spirochaetota bacterium | reverse complement strand
ACCATTCCATGCTCGCGGTAAATCCCATTATCAGCACAATAGGATATCCTTCACCTTTAAGACTATAACAGATTTTAAGATCGTTAACATCAATATAATTCATATATCCTCCAGACAGAATTCCAGAGGATACTATTATATCCGATTTAAAATGATGGAAGTAATTTAATTTGATTTTTAAAAAAATAATAAGTAATAAACATGCTTCATCGATAAACTAATAAAACTCAGAATTAACAGGAGCAAGTACTCAGATCAGGGTTTGAATTTAACCAGCTGGATATTGGGAATATGCCTGTAGTGTTTATCATTTGCGGAGAGAAGAATTTCCGAGTTGTTAATGCATGTAGCTGCTATTAAAGAATCGGCCAGTTCCATTGAGTGGCTGAGAGAGAATTCTTCTATGTATATCATTGCACGAGTGGAAATATCATTATTGATTTGAACAACATTGACATTCCAATGTGACAATTGTTTTATGAATTTATTAAGTTCCTGTTTATTACGCATACCCTGAACAAGTTCAATATAGGTAACTACAGAAATATTGAATGGAATATTAGCGTGAATAACCTTTTTCGCATTCGGATTACCTCGAAGTTCCCATATAAGAACATCTGTATCAATTATCAAAATTTCCTCCCTTTTCTTATGGAGCGTACATAATCATCTACTGAGTCAGTATGTTTTTGATCCTTCCATAGTCCGAATATTTCATCTTCAATTATATCAGGTTTTGAATCCGCCCCATAGGGTATTAATTTTGCCATTTTTCTGCCGCGCAGCGTAATTATAATTTCAATACCTCTTGCGGCTTTTTCGATTATTTTAGCGGGGCTCCCTCTTAATTCTTTTGCTGAAATTTCCATAATCGACTCCTTGCGATAATAAGTGTATACTATAAGTAAGCACTTATTACTTTAATCGTCAACTCATTTTTATATTGCAAGTTATAACAGTCCTTTCAAAAAACATAAAAAGCGTGAAAACTTTCTTGCTTTTTGACACTCAGCTTTTCACCCTTCACCAGATTAAGTTTATAACAATTATTGATTATTTACATACTGACACTGTGACTATATAAAAAAATTCAAACGGAGATAAAATGAAATTCTTATTCGAGATGTTCCCCATAATACTTTTCTTTGCAGCTTATAAATTTAAGGGTATCTATGTCGCTACAGCCGTGGCGATTGCTGCAAGCATATTACAAATTTCATACACTTATTATAAAAATAAAAAAGTTGAAAAACCTATGATCATAAGCCTTGTCATAATCATTATTTTCGGCGGAGCTACACTGCTGGTGCACAACGAACTATTTATCAAATGGAAGCCCACAGTTCTTTACTGGATTTTTGCTGCAACGCTTTTAATCGGACGTTATGTTTTTAATAAAAACTTTATTCAATCCATGCTTCAGAAACAGATCACTGTACCGGTACACGTATGGGAAAAACTTAATACTTCATGGACAGTATTTTTTGCAGTGGTGGGAGGATTGAACATTTATATAGCTTACCATTATTCCACAGACATCTGGGTCAATTTTAAACTTTTCGGAATTTTCGGGTGCATGCTTGTATTTGTAATAATCCAGAGCATAATACTTGCGCCGCATATTAAAGATGGCGCAGAGAAAGCTGAATAAAAGATTTCACATCGCAGTTCGACAGGCTCACTGACCGGATCAGATGGCTGCTGAACTATAGCGGTTAACGATTGTATTAGATCTTGTCATTTCGAACGAATGTGAGAAATCTTAGATTTCTCAGTCGCTATCGCTTCTTCGAAATGACAGGATATAATGCAATTGTCAACAGTACTTAAAGGTATTTTTTTCGCAACAAATATAAGGAGACAAACTTATGAGTTATGAATTCTATTCCGTAGAGAAAAAAGGGCAAATCGCCTGGGTGTGGCTCAACAGACCGGAGAAAAAAAACAGCATGAATCCCCCGGCATGGATTGAGACGATTCCGATCTTCAAAGAACTCGACGAGGATGATGAAATCCGCGTTATAATTATGGCCGGAAAAGGTTCGTGCTTTTCTGCCGGTATTGACCTTCCAAGTATGGTTCCCCTGTTCAGCGAACTTATGGAAAAACAGCAGTACGGCGGAATAAAAAGAAAATTTTTCGAAAAGATAATTTCACTTCAGGAAGGGATCTCCGCAATGGAGAAATGCAGAAAGCCTGTAATTGCAGCAGTTCACTCTCACTGCATCGGCGGAGGACTCGACCTTATAACAGCGTGCGATATCAGACTCTGTACACAGGATGCGGTATTCTCCCTCAGAGAAGCTGCAATCGGATTTGTTGCTGATGTTGGAGTACTCCAGAGAATTCCGCAGATTGTAGGACAGGGAGTTGCAAGAGAGCTTGCCTTTACAGCAGGAAACATCGACGCAGTCCGCGCAAAAGAGATTAACCTTGTAAACAGAGTATTTGAAAACTACGACGAACTTCTCGCAGGTGCGGAGAAAATGGCACAGGA
>JBBRFT010000384.1:0-2514 GCA_038241375.1 Spirochaetota bacterium | reverse complement strand
GGTTTAGCCCGATGTTCTGTTTCAGATTTTTTGATCTCTTGAGCAGCTTCCGCGCTCCCCTGGCTGAATCTGTAGCTCATGAGAGTAGAATAAGCTGTATTAAGAACAGTCATCTGTTCATTAGCCCATTCCCGGCGCTGCGGATTTTTATCGGGATGATACTTCATCGCCATAGCTTTAAATGAGCGTGAAATATCCTCGTTCGATGAACTCTCTCCGATTTGTAGTATTCTGTAACAGAGCGTGATTTCCATTAATTAACCTGAATATTTAATTACTATCCCCTGTGTTTGACGGGCATCCAAATATAACCGTTAAAATATGCATTTAAAAACTATAATTGCTAATCAGACATATTACGCCGGGTGAAACTAAATGCAATTAAAAATTTATAAGCAGAACTATTATTCTAATTTCCAAAATACGCTCTGCCCCGAAAATATCCGGCTGATCTTTACAATAACTATAATTATCCGGAATTATTATAGACTTCAAAATGCGTGCATGCTAAAATGAAAAGAATTAGCATGGACTTACAGCAGGTTAAGGATAGTTAACCGGAAACAATTTTTTTCATAATATATCTAAATTATGCGAGGTAAATAACATGAACAATACAAACAATATAGATTCAACCATTGAAGATTTCCTACTGGAGCGTGTACGGGATGAAGCTATTATTCAGCTTAAAACTGTCAGTGGAAAAACAGCTGCGGATATCGGAGCCGGCAGCGGTTTTATGTCCGAAGGGCTTCTTGACGCCGAACTGAATGTTATTGCGGTAGACTCATCTCCTGAAATAATCGAATACTTGAAAGAGAAATTCGGAGATATTAGAGAATTCAAAGCCATCCTTACAGAGCCCGCTCAAATAAAACTCGAAGATGAATCCGTAGATTATGCATTTGCCAATATGTATCTTCACAATACAGAAGATCCGCAAGCTGCACTTAAAGAGATTATCAGAATACTAAAACCGGGAGGAAAAGCAGCCGTTACCGATATTATTCTATACAGTAATAAAGAAGGTCAAAAACATTATCATCACAATTGGCCCGGTTTCTCATTCCCCGATCTTTATGACTGGTTTATTAATGCAGAATTCAGAAATATCTCAATTGAAAAACTAACTCAATTCTGCAAATACACTACAGAAAATGGTGAAGAGATAAAAATTGAATTATTCATAGCAAGCGGAGAGAAATAGCATTTATCAGTTCCGCGGAAAAAATCCCACCTGTCTATGATTTGTCAACAACCATGAATTCAAAATTAAAATTATATTCGATTGACAAATTTTATTCAACGTTTTCTCACTGAAATGAATTATTCTCTGATTGATAAGTCTTTTTTTTTTATCGGATGTAATATTTTTCAGTCATTCGTGAATAAAATTTGCATTATTCTTCAGAGTGGATTACTACTAAATTGTCAACGGATATAAGGTCAGGTCTATGGATTTAAAACCGATAAAAACAAAAAAAATATATGAAGAGATTGTCGAACAGATCAGACAGTTAATGACTGATGGAAATCTTAAACCGGGAGATAAACTTCTCTCCGAACGGGAACTTGCGGAACGTCTGCAGGTAAGCCGAGCTTCGGTAAGGGAAGCGATAAGATCACTTGAAATTATGGCTTTTGTTGAAATCAAGCCCGGTGAGGGGACTTTTGTCAGAAGTCAGAATACCAACGATATAATTCTTCCCCTGGCAATGTTTCTGGCAGTGGAAAAAAGTTCATTTCTGGAGATGTTCGAAATCCGTCGGGTCCTTGAAACAGCAACTTCGAGTATGGCAGCAGAGCGTGCAACCGTGGAGGAGATAGACCAGATCCGGACAGCTTATGAAAAAATGGAAGAGAGCATCAGCTTCAGGGATTCGGAAAAAGGTGAAGAATACGATACAGTTTTTCATTATACAATTGCTGAGGCAACCCATAACAACCTTCTGATAAGATTATACAGAACAATCTCCGAAGATTTTTCCCGTACCATTTCAACCGCACGGAGATATCTTTTTATAGATGAACAGAATCCACAGCGAATACTGGACCATCACCGGAAAATTTATGAAGCTATAAGAGATCATAATCCTAAAAAAGCCTCCGAAGCCATGCTGGAACATCTTACCTTTGCTGAAGAAGAGATGAGCAAAAAACTTCTAAAAAACCGGTGATTCACCGGTTTTTTGATAACATTACCTTTCTATTTGTTCATATTAACCCCATAATTACATATTAATCCCAAAAAAAGAATTATTTATTTGACATTTGTTTATTTATGTTTAATTAATGTCCTATCGGTCAGACCATTAGACAGGTATAAAGGTCAAAAGCTGTACCCGTTAACAAAATTAATTTTAACCTGAACTTTTTTTTATTTTTATAATTATTATATTTCGAACAGGGAAATGCTCTTTTTACATATCCGTGGTTTTTAATAAAAAACCAACAATAGAGCGTTTTTAAATGGCGGTTACTTATAACAGTAAGGAGAGTACCATGAAAAAAACC
>JBBRFT010000383.1:0-2534 GCA_038241375.1 Spirochaetota bacterium | reverse complement strand
GTTTAAAGCAGCATCAAAGGCAAAAGTAAAGTATGTAATTACAGGCTTCAACAGAAGTAGTGAATCAATTTTACCAGAAGCTTGGTCGCATGGGCACTACGACTGGAAATACATTAAGGCTGTTCATAAACTATTCGGTTCGGGAAAACTCACCAGCTTTCCGCATTACGGATTTATTCATTTTTGTTACAGGTGGTTCTTTAAAAGTTTTGTACCTGGAATAAAGATGATCAATATTCTCGACTATATTGAATATGATAAATACATGGCAAAAGAGATAATCATGAGGGACCTTTGCTGGAAAGACTACGGGATGAAGCATTTTGAATCGAATTATACCAAGATTTTTCAGGCATATATATTACCTCAGAAATTTGGATTTGATAAACGCCGGGCCCATTTGTCAAGCCTGATATGCTCAGGGGCACTTACGCGCAATGAGGCATTAGATGAATTGAAACGTCCCTTATACAATCCCGACTCACTCCGGATAGACCTGAAATATCTCTGCAACAAATTTGAGATATCATCTGAGGAGTTTAAGTGTATAATGGAACTTCCTCTGAAAAAGTTTTCCGATTATCAGAGTTTTGAGAACAGTATATTATTCCATGCTGCAATTTTACCGTTCAGACCATTGAATAAGCTTTTTAAGATTATAAGAAAGTGATTGGGATAATTGATTATGGCATGGGAAATGTAGGGTCTCTGGTCAACATGGTTGAAAGACTCGGATTCATAACAACTTGTATTACAGGGCCCGAGGAGTTAAAGAATGCTACCAAGCTTATCCTTCCCGGCGTTGGTTCATTTGATAATGGAATAATCAGGCTTAAAGAGAGTAACTTGTGGGAAGCGCTTAATAATAAAGTCCAGATTGATAGAACACCAATCCTGTGTATATGTCTTGGGATGCAGCTTATAATGAGAAATAGCGAAGAAGGACATCTAGACGGACTGAACTGGGTGAACGGAGAGTGCCTGAAGTTCTCATTTGATGACAAGTCAGCTAAGGTTCCTCATATGGGATGGAATACTGTAAATTTTACAAAACCATCAAAGCTAATATGTGAGGTTCCTGCAGACCCAAGATTTTACTTTGTTCATTCATACTATGTAAAATGTAATGAGAGATCAGATATTCTTGCAACTACAAATTACTTTGGAGATTTTGTTTCCGTAATTGAGAAGGAGAACATTTTTGCAACACAGTTTCATCCTGAAAAAAGTCATAAATACGGAATGGGACTAATTAAAAGTTTTCTTGAGTTATGCTGAGATCCCGTATTATACCTGTTTTATTAATACAGAATAAGGGACTTGTTAAAACGTGTAAATTTAAGGATCCGGTTTATTTAGGTGATCCGGTAAATGCTATAAAAATATTTAACGAAAAGGAAGTTGATGAGCTCGTAATACTCGACATAGAAGCATCGAGAAATGACAGGGGGATAGACTGGAATATGCTGAACCGGCTTAATCGTGAGGCTTTTATGCCACTGGGATACGGCGGCGGTATTAAAAATATAGATGATATCCAAAAGATAATAAAGCTTGGATATGAAAAGGTTATAATAAATACATCGGTAATTGAAAATCAGGATTTGTTAAAGGAAGCAGCCACTATTATCGGATCACAAAGTCTGGTTGTTTGTGTGGATGTAAAGAAGAATACCTCTGGCACGTTCAAAATATACAATCATTGTAATCGAAAAATTACCAATCTCAATCCCGTTGAGTATATTAAAACTCTCGAATCTGCAGGTGCCGGAGAAGTTATAGTTCAGTCTGTAGAGAAAGATGGGACATACGAAGGATACGAGATCTCATTTCTTAAGGAGTTATCACAATTAGTAAAGATACCGGTTATTGCCCTTGGCGGGGCTGGATCACTTGCTGATATAAGAAAGATACTGAAAACTGATGTTTCTGCTGCAGCGGCCGGCAGTATTTTTGTTTTTTTTGGGAGACTAAATGCAGTATTGATAACATACCCGATGCAATCTGAAATAGAAAAAGAAGTTCTGAGCTTTGAATAAACCGTGGCTGATAATATTTACTGAAGGTCATCCAGATATTGATACCGGATTTCTTTATCCGGAGCTTAATGTAATTTTTGAAAATTTTGAAAAAATAGTTGTTTATCCTTTTCGCTGGGATAACAAACCATTTGAATATGCATTCCCAACTAATGTAGTTTTTAGTCCGGATTTTGCTGACTTCATCAAGACAATTTCTTATTTTAGGAAAAAGGTATATGGAATCAGATCACCCCTCTTCTGGAGGTATTTTTATAAAGTTAAAACAACAAAACTTAGTTCTTTATTGAATACCTGCGGATTTGTAGCTCTTCTTGGGAATTGGATAAACAACCTGGAACATGACAGGGGTAATACGATTTTTTATTCATACTGGCTAACGGTACCATCTCTTGTTTTAAGTTTTCTAAAAGAGAAAAGGAGAGTTATATATTTCATTTCCAGAGCCCATCGGTTTGATTTGTATGATGAAAGGGGAGACTATGTTTTAAATAA
>JBBRFT010000382.1:0-2570 GCA_038241375.1 Spirochaetota bacterium | reverse complement strand
ACTGTTACAATCTGGCGGAGCATTGGCATCCATTTTTTCAATCTTATGCTGTATAGGAGTATGGCAATACATGCAATTCATACTATGCTTTAATATATGGGTCTTATGCATAAACTCAACATCACTATATTTATCCAACTTATTATCTTCAAAATGGCACTGGAAGCATCTTTCTTTACCTACTTCGCCTTTGCCTTTTATTACGTTTGTATGACAGCTTGCGCAGTTCATTTCATTTTTAACCACATTAGTATGGTTATACCTCATTCCTGCTAACTGTTCAGGCGATTTATTCTTAAGGTCGTGGCAAGTCTGGCAATTGGATAATTTATCATATTTGTGTTCCGGGTCATCCGATTTATGGAAGTGGCAATTAAAACAAGTAGCATAAGTAACCTGCATATGCGAACCCTGAACTATCTGAGAGTGACAACTTGTACATTTTAATTTCTTACCTCTTTTGAGTTCCTGCAGGTGGTGTTTATGGTTAAATAATATTCCTTTTGCTTCGTATAAAGTATCCTGAATAGACTGATTTACGTGACAGCCGGATCTTGTACAGGTATTATCGGGAATATCTGCCCATGGTTTCCTTTTCTTGTATGAAGTAGAAACATAACTTACTATCTGAACCAGACCATTCAATTTCCCTTTTATAACACCTTCAAGTCCAGGTTCAAAGTGACATTGTGTACATACAACTTTATTATGTGATGAAGATTTCCAGCTATTATAAAACGGCTCCATATAATGGCAGGTCGGACAAAAACTTGGTCGCGAAGTATATTCGGCAGTTGCTGCAAGAATAATAACAAAAAGTACAAAATAGATTCCAGAGAACAATAAAAATCTTCTAAAACCTGTGACAGTTTTAAAAAGTCTTCTTTTCCTGGTTTTCTTTTCTTCGTCCATAATTATGTTTTTTTAAAATTGCAAACAGCAGAATTAATCTGCAGTTCCAAAAAATCTATTTAAGCTACAATAATTTCAAGGTATTAAATATTACTCTTTATGTTTTTGCTGCGCTTCAATTTCTTCCAGTTCTAACGGATGTTCGTTTTCCATCTGGTGCCTTGTTAAATATCCTGTAAACCAGGCTTTATTCATTGGAGCAACATCAGGATTCAGGAATATAAAATAAAAGTGCCATACTAAAATTGCTAATGATGCTAAAATTGCTTCATACCAGTGTATCGCAGTAGCAAGATCCATTCCAGAAACATTGATAATAGGCAGAAAATAATTCTGAAACCAGAGAACAACACCTGTGGCACCCATAACAAACGTACCCCATACAACAGCCCAATACTCTGCTTTTTCAATGTAACTAAATCTTCCAAGTTTCGGTCTATCGACAACTTTACCGACTAAATATCCTAAAGACTGGAATAAATCAGTCAGATCCTTTTTATAAAACCATAAATCTGCAACTAATTTTCTACCGCGTCTTGAGAATACTATATAAAATAAATGATAAAATGAAGCTAATGTCATAATAACGGCAGCAATTCTGTGAACATTTCCTCTGAGTTCAAATGCGTTCTTCCCCACGAGAGAAACAAAACCTTTTACCCAAAATGCTTCAGGATATTTTAAAGCAAAGCCTGTTATTACGAGTGTTATAAATGTAGAGAGAAGTAAAAAGTGCTGACCTCTCTCGTTCAAAGTCATTCTTAAATATTTTTCTTCTGATGCCATTTCTATTTTCCTGCCTTTTTCTCTTTTAATTTTCTACGGTAGTCTAAAATATTATGCAGTACCATACCTCCAATAATTCCAACTATTAATAACAAATAAAATCTTGATACCCAGAACAGCAAAGGGTTTTCACTTTGAGCCTGGAGTATATGTATCTTTGTATTGATAAAAATATTATCTGCACCAGGATGACATTTACCGCATGTTACTCCAAGGTTCTTTTTGTTTATGGTTGATAACGTATCGGTTGATGGTCTGATATTATGATTACCATGACAACTTCCGCAAGATGCAGCCTTGCTTGAGCCGCCTCTTACCGCTAAACCGTGGAAACTTTCGTTATAGTTTGTTGCAACGTTTGGTAAGTTATTATTGCGAACTAACTCAACTGATGCATGACAATTTGAACAAAGCTTAACTATACCTCTTTGCTTTGTACCCTGATCTTTTCCAAGTGAATCCGTATCAACTATCTGGTGTGCTCCGTGACAACTATTACAAGTTGGAGAGTCAGAGTTTTCCTTTGACATTAAAGAAGTATGGTGTATACTGCCTGAATAATCCATTTTTTGCTGAACATGACAACCTGCTTGTCCGCATGTTACATCAACATTTTTTTTATTAATCTGTGATTCAGGGTCTGAAGCTTTTTTCATTTCATGAGGACCGTGACAGTTGCTGCAGGTTGCAGCCTTTATATTACCATTCTTTAAATCGATATAATGGAAGCTCTTTTTATAATCGTTTAAATGTGTTTCCTTGTTTACGTTTACCCTGTTATCCTGATGACACGTCAAACATAATTCGGTTTGATTAATCTTAGAAAATTCATCTGACAGCAAAACTGAATTGATACTATGTTCACCGTGACA
>JBBRFT010000381.1:0-2630 GCA_038241375.1 Spirochaetota bacterium | reverse complement strand
TTTGATGAGCATGATATTGAAGCTGATATAAAAAATATAAAAATAATTGATCTGAATTTCATATTATTACCTTCTGATTTATTTAAAGTGATCGTAGCCGTTAATTTTTATTTCTGTCTCTGCATTGTCTATTACTAATGTGTAACCCCGGGGAGTTATTCCACCTATATATGTAATTCGTTCATCATCAGTGATATATTTTTCAGATGTAAATAAAAGTTCATACTCCTCTCCGCTGTAAAGAGAATAATCTGTTAAGCTGATTTTTTTATCCGAACAGAATTTTTTTAATTCGTCATGAACCGGTATTTTTTCTTCATAGAGTTTAAAACCGCAGCTGTTCATCTCGCAAATGTGTCCAAGATCGATAAGAAGACCGTCCGATATATCTATCATTGATGTGGGGATGTAGTTTTTAAGGATAATTTCCGTCAGATCACCCCGCGGTTCAGGCTGCAGATGTTTAAGTGTCGAATTGCGAAAACTGCCGGAAGCTGATTTACTGTTGAGAATTTCAAGTCCAAGTTTTGAAAGTCCGGTATTTCCGGTTAAATATATTCTATCACCGGGTTTTGCGCCTTTTCTGTAAACAGGCGCGGATGTTTCACCGTAAATTGAAATGTTAATTATAAGTTCAGAAGATTTTGAAGTATCCCCTCCGGCGATAAAAGTTCCATGTTTAACCGCGCAGGCAAGTAGCCCGTCATAAAGTTCATCAATCATTTGAGGAGTTATATTCTGAGGGATACCGATTGAAACAAGGGCCAGTACCGGTTTCCCGCCCATGGCATAAATATCTGAAATATTCGCGGCCATGGATCTGTAGCCTGCATTGAAGAGAGAGGTGTAGCTTAAATCAAAATGAACATTTTCAATACTTATATCTGTTGAAAACAAGCCGAATCTATTATCGGAAATTTTATAAACAGCGCAGTCATCTCCGATGCCGTAAATTTTTTCCGAGAATTTTTGTGCCCGGTCTATACGCTCTTTGATCGATTCTATAAGTTTAAATTCGCCTTTAATCATCAGTTGTTATTTCCGGTATTACAATACTGTTCGAAACCGGCACCGTAGAGATGCCGGTTAATTATCAGCAGTATTTCTCTTTACAGTATTCAATTCTTTTTTTGAGATTATCGTATCCGATAACAGGTATTGCCAGATCAAGTTCAGGGCCGGTAAGTGTGCCGGTGATCATCGCTCTAATAGGGTGAAAAAGTTTTTTTCCTTTATGCTCTGTTTTTTCTTTAATACCCGGTATAAGTCCTGCAAGTACAGTTTCTTCATTCAATATGAGAATAATTTCTGAAGCAATTTTAATTATATCTTTTGAGTAATCTTCATTCAGAAGAGCATCACCTTCATCGTCTGGAATATTTATGTCGTTAAAAAATATAGCTGCAGGTTTTGCAACATCGGAAAGTATTTCACAGCTGTTTCGAATTATCGAAATTATATTTTCAAGTTTTTCTCTGCTCATTGATTTAACATCAAATTCCGCTTTTTCGAGATATGGTATGAACATATCTGTAATTTCGGCAAGAGGATATTTTTTCATGTATCCTCCGTTCATCCATTTCAGTTTCTGAAAGTCAAAAATTGCGGGACTTTTTGAAATGTTTGAAATTTCAAATAAAGAAATAAGTTTGTCAAATTCGAGAATCTCTTCGCCAGATTCTGTTGACCATCCGAGAAGTCCCAGATAGTTCATCAGCGCTTCAGGGAGATAACCCTCCTGCCGGTAAATGTCAACGGATGTAATCCCGTGTCTCTTACTCAGTTTCTTTTTGTCAGATCCGAGAATCAGCGGGAGGTGAGCGTACTCCGGAATAGGAAGATTTAATGCTTTTGCGATCAGTATCTGTTTTGGAGTGTTGGAGAGGTGATCCTCTCCCCGTATAACATGAGTTATTTTCATCAATGCGTCATCGATGCTTACAATATAATTATACACAGCTCCGCCGTCAGACCGGACTATGATAAAATCTCCTCCGATGTTGCTGCTGTTGAAAGTTACTCTCTCTTTGATTTTATCATCAAAGACGATACTTTCTCCTTCGGGAACTTTAAATTTTATTGGGAATTGTCCTCCGGCACAGAGCTCATCCTGCTCATCGAGAGTCAGGTTTCTGCATCTGTCGAGGAAGGGTTTATTCTGATCCTGTGCTTCTTTTTTGTCCTCTTCAACCTGTTCGTTTGTACAGAAGCATTTGAACGCATGACCGCTTTGAAGCAGTTTCTTTGTATATTCACTGTAAATATCATCTCTCTCAGACTGTCTGTAAGGACCGTGACCTTTATCCTGATCGGGGCCTTCGTTCCATTCGATGCCGAGCCACCTGAGGTCATCAAGAATTGATATTTCAGATTCCACGGTGCTTCTCTCTTTGTCTGTATCTTCAATTCTTATTATATAATCTGCTCCGCTTTTCTTTGCTATCAGATGGTTAACTACTGCGGTTCTGGCATTCCCTATGTGAAGGTAGCCTGTTGGGCTTGGTGCAAATCGGACTCTCATTTTATACTCCTGGACAGTTTTACTATGGATATAAGAAACTTCGTATATAATTTGTAAATGAAAAATTATTATATTATCTTTATGTTGAACTGTAACTGCTCATAAACCC
>JBBRFT010000380.1:0-2631 GCA_038241375.1 Spirochaetota bacterium | reverse complement strand
CTGTTTCAATACTCTCTCCTTCGATCCCACATCGCATAATTACCGCTATACGGGCTCCTGAACGTTCGCCGCAAATTTGCCTCCGGCAAACTTCGTATAGCTACGCATTATGCGAAATGGGTAACTGGTTCTGTGGCGTTTTTCTTTACACGCCCTGTGTCGAGAGAGGACTTTCATTTAATTTTTTTCAAAAAAAGAATATAGCCGTAAAATTAATTTACAACCGGGTTATCCTTTTACTAATTCAATCAATTCATCTATTGTAATTCCTAAATCGTTACAAATGGATTTTATCGTTTTTCTTTTTAAAGATTTTTTTCCATGAATAGGAATTGTTGTACGCTTTTTATCGCTTTCTCTCATATAAATAGCATGACTGCTGCCGGTTTGTCTTATAAATTTAAACCCGACCTTTTCAGCGATTTTCACAAGTTGTTTTGAGTTGAGATCAGGGAACTGAGATGTCATACTGCTATTCTTACTGAAGTTACAGAATAATTATCTACCGGCAGCGGCTCATTGTTCTTTTTAAACTCATCAACAAAACCAGCTACTAATGCCTTTATCTCAGACATTACTTCTTCATAAGAATCAGCTTCAGCGTGACAACCTTGAAAGGTTGGACATTCTGCATAAAATCCGCCCTCTTCACATTCTTCGACTATAACCTTGAATACATATTCCATACATTATGCCTCTTTCTTAAAAGTATAATTGTGTGTATTACATTCGTCAAGAATTATTTGATGGTTCTCCGGACTCATCGTGTCAGAAACTTAATCTACCACCGGCGACGTCGTCCAGCTACTCAATTATTCGATATGGGAAACTTGTTGTGAACGAAACATCCAGTTTTAAAACTTCCGTGTAAAATTACTCAAGATTTGAACTTAAATCTTTATAATCACAGTTCACGTCAATTCCGGCGGCTTTCAATTCTTTGACTCCGTTTCTGCTGATCTTTGTTTTATATATTTCTATAAACAACGGACTGTGAATCTGCTGACCTATCATTGCTTTTATGGAAGGTACGGACTTATCCGAAAGTTTAGTTTCTGACAGTGTTAGTCTCTCCATCTTTTTCATGCCTACAAGATATTTCAATCCATCATCGGAAATTTTTGTTTTTGATAAGTCGAGATTTGTTAAGTTCGTGAGACCAGAAATATTTTTTAAACCATCATCATTAACAAGTGTTTCTGATAGATCCAATTTATACATATTTTTTTTATCAGATATATATTTCAGACCTACACCATTGATTTTTGTATCAATCAACGATAAACACTTCAAATTAACTAGCGTTTCCATGGAAAGCAAACCATCATCTGTGATTAGAGTACCTCCTATAAATATTGATTCTAAAGATTTTATTGATTTAATAAACATGAGTCCTTTATCAGTAATTTTTTCATTATCCATGTTAATGTATTTTAAATCCGGAATCGAATTAAGCAGATTCAAATCATCATCAGTAATTCTACCATCATGTTTACTATTAACTGATTTATTCTTCTCGCTATAGTAAACTTTTTTTTCTTTTAAAATTTTCAATGCATCATCCTTACTTATTTCTGCGTATGCAAAGCACGTAATAAAACTTAAAGTCAATATAAATATTTTTTTCACTTTCTACCTCTTTTCTTTTCAATATAATGAAAGTATTTAAAATACTCTTTTTTACCATTCTTTGAACCCTGAGCATATACGTTTTCTAAAACTGTACCACCATAACCTCTTTTACCTATATCTGCAATCTTCCTCGAATCATTATCAGAATATGTTGCTACACTATGAGTAAATGCATCTTTTGTAGCTGTGGCATTTACGCGTATTCTAGTTTCTCCGAATTTTCCAATTACAGAATCAGTAAATTCATCGTAATTATCTATCGTCTTTGATTCAAAACCATACTTTTCAATTAGGCCTGCATTAACATAACCGTTTTCATTTTTGATTTTTCCATCCTCTATATTTTCTTTTAAAAATTCCGAATAGCTACCAACTTCTGCACCATTCAGCTTAAGCATCCAATAAGACGTTGCAGATTTGCAACTTGTTGATGCTGCTTTATTTGCTTCCGCTGGAGACATTCCATATTCTTTCTGTAGCTGAAGAGATAAAGCACCATTTTCTGATTGGCGTAAAGTTTTAGATAAGTTTGTGGCATCATCATTAGTTATATCAATTAACGAATCATCCATTCTCTTAATATCAAGTTTAGCATCCAGATATTTATTGAACTCTTCAATATTTTTGAAATCTTTAAAGAATGCTTCATTATTGATCTTTCCATTTTTCACATACTCTTCTTCAAAGTTTTCAATATTGTGGAGAGCAGAAGAACCCTTTTGTTCACTCTCATCGATCTGTATTTTTTCTTTGCTGTACTGAACATCTATTCCTAATGCTGCTTGTTCTTTCTGATACACTTTCCACTCTTTGTAATCAGCTTCAGTCATACCGAGGTCGGCAGCCGTTTCGTTAGTTCCAAACAGTCCGCCGCTAAACAGATTCCCTGTACTGACAATTGCCTTAACCCCGTTCCCTGAACGCGATTTTCCCCTATATACACCCGGAAAAAAGTTCTCTCTTTTATACGCTAAATTCATTTTTAGAACAATAGGGAGC
>JBBRFT010000379.1:0-2640 GCA_038241375.1 Spirochaetota bacterium | reverse complement strand
GTCGGGAAAAGTTATTTTTATCATTCTGAAAGCCCTTTTTTATTGGAGGGCAAAGATAAATATAATTTTTTAACTTTGTATTCCATTAATAATGGCACATAATTCAGAACAACAAAAAAATTTGCTTTAAAACTTATTAAGTATCAACCATAATATTACCACAATGAAAAGAATTTTTTTTCTGTCAATAACTCTCTCTGTTCTTTTAATTTCGTGCGAATCAATTCCTGAAGCACAGTTCTACACTAACACGGTTAAGCCTGAAGTTGGGCAGGAGGTGTTTTTTACCAATGATTCACACAATGCAAAATCTTTTGATTGGGACTTTGGGGATGGTTTTAGATCGAATGAAGAAAATCCTGTCCATATTTTTTCCGGAACCGGCAGTTTCGAAGTGATCCTGAATATAACTTCAAAAAGCGGAGATGAGGATAAGGCAAGTTTAATTATTGATGTCCTGATACCAACTCTGCTTGAAATTGAAGTTCGTGAATACACGGATGAATATACAGTTGCCGATGCGAGTGTATATCTTTATTCCTCAATAACCGACTGGGATAACCAGAATAATATTATTGCAGAGGGATTCACTGATAAGGACGGGATTGTAGTATTCTCCGGACTTGAACCTTATGGATATTACGTGGATGTCAATGAGATTGACCACAATAATTATGATTTAAGAGATTATGATTATATGACTTACATCAGAACCCCGGATGTCCTGCCTAATAAAATCAACAGGTTTATTGCCTGGGTTGATTACGTAGGAAATGCTAAAGGCTTAGTCAGTGGGACCAGAAGATTAGTGATTAAAAAAATTGACAGAAATCAGGCCATAAAGAGACAACCGGGGTTGGATCAGGGTACATATGGCTGGGAAGAGTTGTATAACAGGAGGGTTAATAAACCTGCCAGATAACTACATCACTCATTGAACCGGGAATTTCTGAAATTATTATTCAGCGATCTGCTCCTTTATCCAGCCGGGACGGTTCGTTGTTATTCCTTTCACACCCAGAGAGATAAGTCTTTTTGCTTCTTCTGCATCATCAACAGTCCATGTGAACAATTCAAGTTTCAGTTCTCGGGCTTTGTCAGCTATACTTTTATCAATAATGCCATAACTTAAGCTGACACCTTCCAGACCTGCAGTTTTTGCGAGACTAACATTTTTGTCGAGCAGCTCTCTGCTGCTGCACAACCAGTAACACGGATTATCCTGGAAAACTTTTTTTGCATCGGTTATCGTATTGATATCAAAACCAATGAATACGAATTTTTTTTCTCTTCCGACCTTACTGATCGTTTCCTTCAGGTAAGGCAATACTTCACTTCCGCATTTAATTTCTATTACCAGCTCTTTACCGGCTGGCATTGTTTGAATGATCTCTTCAAGAAAAGGCAGTTTCTCTCCTTTGTATTTTTCGTTCTTAAATGAACCGGCATCAAATTTTCTGAGGAGTTCAGAATCGGTATCTTTAATTAAGTAATCCTTTCCTGTTGTCCGTTTGGTATTTGCATCGTGACTGACAATTATTTTATTGTCTTTTGACAAATGAATATCACATTCAACAGCATCTGCACCCTGTTCCCATCCAAGCATAGCGGAAGCAACTGTATTTTCAGGAGCATTATAAGAAGCACCTCTGTGACCTATAATCTGGACCATTGGAATTGCAACTATTTTTTTTATTTCACCTTTAATAATCTTAGTCCAGACTGCGTAGCCCTTTTCGTTTAAATGAAGTTTGTCGGCTCTGAATAAATCATCGTTTGGAAGTCCTGCTTTATTTAAAAATGCATAATCAGTCTTAATAAAATATGTATTGGATTTACTATTACATATCTGCTCAATCAACCTGTTTGCCTCTTTAACCTCCTTCCATGCTTTCCATCCCCTGCCTGTCGGTGTAATGGCGATCCAGAAAACAGGGGTTTCGGGATGACTCTTCCGGATAGTCTTAAGGATATTCCGGAAAAGGAATGCCGCTTCCCGGGGAGTCTTATCATTGGGACCTCCATATATATCATTGGCTATAAACATAACAATGGCTTTGCAAGGGTGAGGGTCAAAAATACGGGAGGCATATACAGCTACATCGCTGAGTTTTGATCCTCCAAATCCCCTTTGTATCACAGGGTATGGCGCCATATCTCTTTGAAGTGTTGACCATAATCTGATGCTTGAACTGCCTGCAAAAAGAATTGCATCTTTGGAATAAGTTTCCGTTTTATCAAGTTGTTCAAATTTCTGAATTTCTGTTTCCCATGCCTGTACCTCAGGAAGTGATTTATATTTATTGACCGGTGAGCATGATAGAATTATAAATAATGATAAAAGAAGCAATAACCTTTGCATAATATTTTTTTTAAATTTTGACTAAAAGTACAAATATTAATGATTCCAAACTTAAGGATTATATTCAGGGAACTAATCATGAGATTAACTTATAGGTAAACTTAAATAATACAAAAAAAAAGTTACGTTTGTAATAAGAATAATGGTTTTTTAATATTTTAAACTCAGTAAATGTCAAGGAAACAACTATTCATCACAAAACCCCTTCCCCAGCTATTCAGTGAATCAAAGGAAACAGGCGGTTTAAAAAGATCTCTTACCGCACTGAATCTTACAAC
>JBBRFT010000378.1:0-2661 GCA_038241375.1 Spirochaetota bacterium | reverse complement strand
GGTTTCTGATCCGATAAATACAGCTTCTGGTGAGATGAATCCGCGCATTTTGTTTTCGAAAAAGGTCAGAGCCGACCGGATCTCTGTTGTGATCCATGATGGTAAGAATTCTTCCAGCCGGGACGGTGTTACTCCGTTCAGGTATGAAGTTTTTCTTATCTCTTTATCTGCATTTTTTCTAAGGAAAGATGCTATTGTCTGGGCGGGCGCTTTGAAGTTTCCCCCTCCGGCTATAAAAGCTTTTTTTTCTATCTCTCTTTGGAATTCGATTCCTGATAGAGGGTCTTCTCCCATATCCTCTTTTTTTACAGTAACTACAATAGCGGAGTTGGAGAATCTGTTTTTTCTTCCGGACATGCTCATTCCGTTTACACAGAGTTCACCGTTTACAGATGAAGAGTTAATTACAGATCCTCCGGGGCACATGCAGAATGAGTATGTTCCTCGATCGGTAGCTTTGTTGTTATGTGCAATCGAGTATTCGGCTGCGGGGAGATGTTTGAAGTATTGGCTTTTGCCATACTGTATTTTATTAATTTCTTCAACCGGATGTTCAACACGTACTCCTGCTGCAAACCCTTTCTTTTCGAGTGCTGTACCTTTTGATTTTAAAAGATAATATATATCACGTGCGGAATGTCCTGTAGCAAGTATTACGCTGCCCGATAAGAATTCATTTCCGGCTGATGTTGCAACACCTTTTACTTTTCCGGTGGAGATGTATATTTCTGTTACTCTCTCGCTGAATCTTATTTCTGAACCGGAGTCAGTTATCTCTTTCCTGATATTTTTTACTATTTCCTGCAGGCGGTCTGTTCCAATGTGGGGTTTTGATTCGTATGCTGCAGATTGAGGCGCGCCGTTTTCTATAAGTTTTTTGTAGAACCAGAGTATTTCAGGTCTGTTTATTCTTGTTGTAAGTTTTCCGTCGGAATAAGTTCCGGCGCCGCCCTCGCCGAAAAGTGAATTGCTGTCGGGATTGAGTATCCCTTTCGATTCGAGTATACGTATGTCTTCCATCCTTTCCTCGACGCGTTTGCCGCGTTCAAGAACGATTACATGCGCACCCGATTCTATAAGGCGGAGTGCTGCAAAGAGTCCCGCGGGTCCCGCTCCGATTACTATAACGCTTTCATTGTAATGACGTTTAATTGTCTCTGGAATTATTGGCGGAGTATATTCTTCAATATCATTGAGTTCAAGAAGTCGTGTTGCAATAACGTCATCGGTACCAATATGTATTCTAAGGTTGTAATGGATATCGTTTTTGTTTCTTGCATCGAGTGATCGTTTGAGAATTGTAAATTCTTTGACTGCAATATTATATTTCGAATTTATTATAGATAAAATTTCATTCTCTGATTGTGACGGGGTAAGTCTGATATTGCTTATCTGTAGATGCATTGCTAAGCTAGTGCGTCAAAAAATGAACCCGGTGTTATTAGAGGTTTGCGGCTGTCGGCTCTTCCATAGGAATCGTATTCGTTTTCCGACTGAAACATTTTACTGACAAGTTTTTCTCTTTCTGCCAGGTCCGGTTTGCTGTATATCGGCTGTCTCTCTTCCGGTCCGGGACTTTTGATTTTTTCGACTTTTGCGTCGATATACTTCGGCCAGATATAACTCTTTCCTGATACAGGTGAGTTTGCCCCTGCTCTGCTTAGATTAATTTCTGCCA
Source organism: Spirochaetota bacterium (assembly GCA_038241375.1). Taxonomy (GTDB): domain Bacteria; phylum Spirochaetota; class UBA4802; order UBA4802; family UBA5550; genus WRGT01. Next base: position 983 of record JBBRFT010000378.1, on the reverse strand, counting down.
TGCCTGTAGATATATTCATACTTATTTATCGGCTGATGGATGGTAAATCTTTAATATGCGGGAGGAAAAATGCTTAATTTGCTGAAAATCTTTGGTTTTTATTGACTATGATAAATTGGTATGTAAAACTGGTTTTATGAAAAGGGTAATTAAATCCATTGGGTCATTTAAAGCGAAAACTCATTTATCAGGACTTATTGGCGAGTTTGATAAAATACGGGAATTGGTACATGGCAGTGTTGATATTAATATTATGTCTGAATATGAAAACGGAGCGGGAAACTATTGATTGAGCTTCTCTATACCAGAAGATATAAGATTAATCTGATGTTTTCTTTTATTTTATCTTTTCTTCTCGCTGTTATTGCGGCTGGAGTTCTATCGCGTCTTCCCGATGGGAGTTCTCTTGCTCATGACTTGAAGGCATTTGCCGGTGTTGCGTTGTTTATTCTTTTTAATCTTTACTTTACACGAAAATACATAAGGAGAAGAAAAATTCTGCTTACACCATTCCCATCTCACTGGATTGAAATTCTTGAAAAGCATGTTCCTTTCTACTCTCTCCTTAATGAAAAAGATAAGATAATATTTCAGAAAAAAATTCAGCTGTTTCTCAGCGGTGTTCTTATTACCGGTGTGGCGATGGAGATTGACGATATAACAAGGGTGCTTATCGGTGCCGGTGCGGCTATTCCGGTATTTAAAGTTACCGATTGGGAGTATGTATTGATAACTGATATTTTTATCTGTCCGGATAGTTTTAATAAATATTTTCCTCTGGTAAAGAAAGAGTCCGATATAATGGGGCTTGTAGTGCATAACAAGTCAGCAGTATATCTGTCGAAGGAATCTCTACTGCGGGGTTTTTCAAAGACAGACGGAAATAATACCGGTATTCATGAATTCATGCATAAAATTGATGAAGGGAGCGGAGATATTGACGGGATACTTCCACCTCCTTTTCTTTCAAGGCGAGAGAGAGC
>JBBRFT010000377.1:0-2687 GCA_038241375.1 Spirochaetota bacterium | reverse complement strand
GTTTATAGTGACGGTATTGCTATTTTTAATAACGCAGTTAATTATTATAAATAATAAGCCATTAGTATTTACCTGGTATATTTTAGTGAAAAAATTTACATATCTGCTTTCAGCAACAGATATGTAATTCTCTATTTTAATAAAATTTTTATTGAAAAGGCGCAGACCTCGCCGCCTTGGCGGAGGGGGAATAATTCACAAGTAAGTGCTAAACTTAATAAAATTAAGCGACTTACTTATTACAAAAAACAAATTTCCTGATGGGATGAGTAGTGAGACATGAAAAAAATATTAATATGTGCTTTAATCGGTTTAATCTCATTAAGCGGCTGTACTCAATGGTTTGTTAATTCACTCAGTTCAAAAACATTATTGACGATTAAAAGCGGTGATGGTCCCGGGCAGATACAAATTGTCCGTGATGAATACTCTTTAAGTGACCTTTCATTTAGAATTGAAATAAAACAGGATAGAATTATCACTGCCGATAATAATCTGAAAAGACTTCAGATTCTTAACGGAAGTACAAATCCTGAACTTATAATAGGATCTCTCCAATCTATCGATAAAACGAAATTCAAAACAGTGAATTTTAATTTTAATGTCATCGGATCATTTACGATGGATGATGATAGAAATCTTTACGTTCAGAATAGACTCTTAACAAAAAATGCTGCGGGAGATCAGGAAGGGACACGATTTTCGCCTTCGTACATACTTGTTTTCGATGAAAACGGTGAGCTTCAATACACGATGGGCAAAACCGGTACTCCGGACATTCCGTTTTTCTATATTGAGAAACTCTTTGTTGATTCAGACGACAGACTTTTTGTGTTATCAAGAACATTCAACACATGGGAACTTTTCAGATTCAATAAAAAGAAACGGGAAAAGCATATAGATTTCACAAAACTCGATTTTACAGAAAAAGAGGAAAAAAACACCTATAATGGTAAAATTGAAAACATCGTAATTTTAAAAACCGGTGAAGAAGTAATAATATCAGTAGCTTATTATCATGATGTAAGATTCAAATACAGAAAAATTTATGAATACTCTCTTGAAAAGGATAAAATCGTAAGAGAAATAACGACTATACAGGATCCCAAAAATGTTCTTTTTAATGTAGTTGATGATAAAATTTTATATTTCTGGAATATAGAGGGTAAAGAGATTAAGTTTATGCTTGTCAATTTGGACGGGAATATCATTAACAATATTAAAATTGAATTTGATAATAATAATATCTTTTCCAAAATTATTTGTGATGAAAGCGGGACAATATACTCATATCACATCTATGATGATACAATGAAGGTTTTTGAATGGAAATAGTATGGTAATTAAAGCTGTAACTTCCCGTGAAATGCGTGAAATTGACAGGATTGCAATTGATGAAATGGGAATCCCCGCATCAGTTTTAATGAATAACGCCGGAAAAGCTGTAGCATCATACGTACAAAAAAACTTTAAAAACAGGGAAATTATAATCTTCTGCGGCAGCGGAAACAATGGTGGAGACGGTTTTACCGCTGCTTATTATATTGCCAATGCAGGTCTCGCTCCTGTGATTTATCTTTCAGGTAAAAAGAACAGCCTAAGTGAAACCTCAAAGATTTTTTTAAATCTCTGCATAAAGCTTAATGTTGTAATATATGAAATAGATGCCCGCAATATTGATAAAATAAAAATTCCTGAAAATGCTCTAGTTGTTGATGCTGTTCTCGGCACCGGTTCTTCTGATTCACCGCGCGGGATCCCTCTGGAATTTATCCGGTTGATTAACAAATCTTCCGGTACAATTGTTTCAATTGATATTCCAAGCGGTCTCAGTACGGACGGGGAGTATCCATCTGGTGAATTCATCAGTGCGGATTTTACTATAACAATAGGTCTCCCGAAAATTTCACTCGTCACATATCCTTGTAAATTCTACTGTGGTGAAGTTATTATTGAGGATATTGGTTTTCCCGTTTCCCTGACATCCAGCCCGGAATTAAAAGTTAATTTAATAGATGCAAATTTTTTAAAAACTCTGAATCTTTTTACTGCCGGAAGTGATACCCATAAAGGGGAGCGTGGACACACTCTGCTCATCGGCGGATTTGAAAATATGGAGGGTGCTGCACTTCTTACTGCATCAGCTCTATTCCATACAGGTTGCGGTCTGGTAACCATAGGAACCCGAAATGAATCAAGAATGATAATTGCCGGAAAAATCCCTGAGGCAATGACCATACCGCTGCCGGAAAATCCCGATTCTCCATTTTTAAATGATCTCTCTAAAACGTTAAAAATTTCATCTATGATAATCGGGCCTGGATTCGGCAGAACTCCTTATTCTAAAATATTGTTTAAAAATATAATTAATTCATTGGAACAGGGTTTTATAAAACGGGTATTGATCGACGGTGATGGCTTGTTTCATTTAGCCGATTTTATAAAAGATGAAAAATTACCAGGCAATATTGATTTTATAATTACACCTCATTTTCTTGAAGCTTCCAGAATACTCGGGAAGAGCGTTGAACTTATTAAAAAAAACAGACTTGAAAGCTGTATGGAATTGTCGAAGTTAACCGGATGTATAACTGTTTTAAAAGGACCTTCGTCTATTGTTTCTGATGGTGATATTTCATTTATCAACACCACGGGAAATCCTGGTCTGGCAACCGCCGGCTCCGGAG
>JBBRFT010000376.1:0-2723 GCA_038241375.1 Spirochaetota bacterium | reverse complement strand
GTAGGGGTCTGTACTCTTCCAATTGATAGTACACCTTTTCCGTTTGCGTACTTAAGTGTGTAGAGTCGTGTTGCATTCATACCCAGGAGCCAGTCACCTATTGCCCGGGAGTTTCCCGCTTCGTATAAAAGGTCGTAATCTTTCCCGTCTTTAAGTTTTGTAAATCCATCCCTTATCGCCTCTTCAGTAAGAGATGATATCCAGAGGCGCTTTACCGGTTTTTTACATCCCGCTTTCTTCAGCACCCAGCGCTGAATCAGTTCACCTTCTATTCCTGCGTCACCGCAGTTTATTACCTCGTCACAATCATTGACAAGTGACTTTATGGTTTTAAACTGCTTCCCCACACCTGAGTTTGAAATAAGTTTTATATCGAATTTTTCCGGTATCATAGGGAGTGTGGCAAGATTCCACCTCTTCCATTCTGATGTATAATCGTCAGGTTCATTGAGAGTGCACAGGTGACCGAAGGTCCAGGTTACCCTGTACCCGTTACCCTCGAAATAGCCGTCTCTACGGGTGTTTGCACCAAGGATCTGTGCAATCTCTTTTGCTACGCTCGGTTTTTCTGCAATACATACTTTCAAAATGTTCAGGCCTCGGAAATGATGGATTATGTCGTATTTATATTTTATAGAGAGGTAGAAGTCAAGTTAAAACTCACCCACCGGCCCCCTCACTTTTTCTCATCAAAGAAAATAGCGCGGCAGAGCCGGGTGTGAGTTTTATAAACTTTATCAGAAACTGGAGTTATATTCTCTGTGCTTTCTTTGCCTGCTTGTTTAAGTACATCTCTTCATCTGCCAAAGTAATAAATTCATCGGCGTTGATATTTTTATCAACCGGATATAGGGCAAATCCTACGCTGACTTCAAGGAGGTATTCATGATCTCTTACATCATTGGCTTTTTTTAGGCAATTTGCAATTCTTTCTTTTATTATAACTGTCTGTTCAATACCGCAGCCGGGGAGTATTGCAAGAAACTCATCTCCGCCAAGTCTGCATAGTGTATCTGAACCTCTGAATACTGAAGATAGTATTTTGCACATATCAGTAAGAAGTCTGTCACCTTCATTATGGCCGTAGGTATCATTGACATTTTTTAGTCCATCAACATCCATAAAACATATTGTTAAGGATTTTTTTTCTCTTTTTGTTGATAATATGTTCTTTTCAATAATGGATATTCCAGCTCTGCGGTTCATGACTCCCGTAAGGACATCTGTAAGAGCCATTTCTTTCAGCTTAAATTCAAGTTCTTTTCTGTATGTGATATCAGTAAAATAAATTGAGATACCGTCTGAATAAGGGTAAAAGTGAATCATAAACCATTTGTTGGATGTATTTTCAAAAAACTCAAGCTGTGAATGGTTATTATTATTCAGAGCCTGATCGTAGTGCTCATAAATTGTTTTATAGTATTCTCTTTTGAAAATTTTGTTAACTGATTTACCTACCAGTCTTTTAGCATCAAGACCCCACGTTTCTTCTGCCTGCGAATTAACATATGTAATAATTCCATCCCTGTTTATTGCAAAAAAACCGTCATTTATACTCTCTAGTATATCAGTTAATTTTCTTTTTGATTCAGCTATTTCTTTCTGCAATAGGCTGGTATCTGTAATGTCAATCATCATGACTACAAGGCCTGCAATTTTTTCTTTAATATCCCTTACCGGTGCGACATTTAGTGATACATACTGTTTATAATTACCCTCTCTCTCAATTGTAAATTCGACATTATACATTGGTTTACCCGATTGAAGTACGTCTGCTAAGGGCCATCCGGGTGCATGTCCAGTAATGAATGGTATAGATGGTGTACCTTCACGTTTTTCATAGAGACCGGTTGATTCATTTTTTGATAAGTAGAGTATAGACTCTGCAACATTATTCGCTAATATTATATTTCCATCAATAGTAATATATATTACTCCCATTGGAGCATTGGTGATGATGTTGTTAAGAAGTTCCTCATTCCGTTTAATAAAGGTGACGTCTGCACTTGATACTGAAAGCATATCAACCACACCTGTTTCATTTATAATGGGGTACATATTATTTAGAAGGATCATTCCAAGACGTTCATCAGTAAAACTGATAGGCATTGCAGTTTCAACTACGCATTCTATATATTCCAATCTTTTTTTTGATAACTCAGCTGGAAAATAATCAAAAATATTAATTTTACCAGGGATTATTTCTGATATATTAAGTCTGTTTTTAGCTTCGTCATTTGCTTCTATTAATAACCCGTCAGGCTTAATGAGGAAAACAGATTCAGTGATAGAGTTCAGAATGGAACGGAGTATTTTTTCCGTTGCTATTGTCTTATTTCTGCTTTTTTTCTCTCGTAGTAATATCGTAATCAGAAGTGAAAGAACAGTTAACATGAAAATTGAAGATATAAGAAGAAAGGCACTTTTATGCATTTCATAAAATTCATACATTCCCGGTTCGTTGTTTATTATAATACTATCCGCAGGAATTGCTTTTTGTTTGATGTCGAATCTTTTCAGTTCATTGTAATCAAACATGTACTTGTTGGGGCTGGTTGTAACAACCGGTACGTTATCAGCCGATTCTCCATTAAGTATTTTTAAAGCGAGTTCAGCAGCAGTCTTCCCCTGGTAAAAACCGCTTGCGAGCTTACCTCCCGTTAAACCGTATCCTAATTGGAAGTCCCATAATCCATATACCGGAACGTGAGCTATATTTCTGA
>JBBRFT010000375.1:0-2758 GCA_038241375.1 Spirochaetota bacterium | reverse complement strand
TTACGGCTTACCTTATCAGTTCTGCAATAGTAATTGTTTATCCTCTGGTGTGGCTCTCTGCCCTCCTCACGGGTCTATTTTCAGAAAACAAAAATGAAACGACCGTCAGCCGGGAGGAGATTTCGGCACTTGCAAATATTGGAGAGGCGGAGGGTATATTTGGACAGAATGAGAACAGGATAATCCAGAATCTGATAAAATTGAAGAGCATCAGAGTTTATGAAGTAATGACTCCGAGAGTTGTTGCCGCAACTGCGGATGAAAATATGTCAATCAGGGCTTTTTTGAAAAACAGGCACTATCTCCGTTTCGCCCGTATCCCTGTCTACTCCGGAGATAAAGAGAATATTACAGGATATATATACAGGCAGACAGCTTTTGCCGTTCCCTCTGCCAGAAATCAGAAGGTGAAACTGAAAGATATCAAAAGAGATATAGTAATGGTCAATGAGTCGAAACCGCTTTTTTATGTATGGGAAATGCTTCTGGAAAAAAAGGAACAGATAGCTGTTGTTTATGATGAATATGGAGGATTAGAGGGGATTGTTACCCTTGAAGATATCATTGAAACTCTTCTCGGTTTTGAAATAATTGATGAAAATGATGCTATAACAGACATGCAGCATTATGCCCGGGAGAGATGGAAGATGCGTCAGAAAAAGTATGCCGCTCTTGACGGCATCGATAAAAATAAAAAAGCTAAATTGAAACAATAGCATGAATAGCACAAACTTTCAAAACTCACCCCCGGCCCCTCTCTTTGGAAAGAAAGAGAGTAGCCGGGGGTGAGTTCAAAAGTTTTGATTAATATTTATTCGTTAAAACTTATCTGAAACAAAACAATCTCCGGCCTGCCGCTTGTTCTTACAGGCGGTCCCCATGTTCCGTAACCTTTAGAGACGTATACGTTTGTTTCTTTTATTTTTTTATATCCGCAGCTTACGTCAAAAATTGCACTTGTTATATAGTTCAGCGGCCAGAGCTGTCCGTTATGCGTGTGTCCCGATAGATGGAGGTCTATCCCGTTATTCACAGATCCGATAATATCTGAAGGCTGATGGTCCATGAGTATTACCGGAAGTTTAGAATTTTTCCCCTTCAGTATCTCTTCTATGGATTTTCTTTTTCCGCCGGTGAAACGGTTTATGCTTTTATCTTCTCGCCCGGCAATAATAAAAGATCCGTTGATTTCAATTGCTTCATCACGGAGGACTCTGATTTTATGTTGTGTCATGAAATTTACGGCTTCAACAACCCCGCCGATGTATTCATGGTTTCCCGTTGCGGCATATACTCCGTACTTTGCCTTTATCGATTCGACAAGTCCCCCCATGTTGTCTTTAACAACGGGGCCGAGAGTTTCGTCAAAAAAATCTCCCGGAAAGAGTACAATGTCGGGGTTGAGAGAGTTTATAGTATCAACAAGGTGCTGGAACTTTTTTCTTCCTATAATATTCCCCAGGTGGATATCCGATGCCATGACAATATTCAACGAATTTTGAAATCCGCCTTTTTTTGAAATCTTTATATCGACTGTTCTTACCACGGGGCTTGACGCTGTGATAATACCGGCAATGACGATCATCGATACAGCAATGACAACTCCGATCATCAGTTTAAATGGAATATTATCTGCTTTGAGAACTTCATTCGACGGGAGAAATTTAATAAAAAAGTTTAAACCCCGTATCATATCTATGAGCAGAATAAACAGCAGAGAGTAAAGAAGAAATGCCAGCCATGTCGAACCGATGAGAATGAGGGCTTTGTTGTCTTCAATGAGCCCGATTTTTTCTGATATCTCTCCGAATATAAAAGAAAATGCCGCGAAGATAAAAAGTACTGAGTATATTACTCTTGCCACTGTATTTGCAGGGAGAGCCTGCCACCCTCTGACAAATACATAAAAATTCCCTGAAAGATAAATTGAGAGGAAAACTGTCATGAACATGATAAACTGATATCCTTTCATGTAATTATTCCGCTTGTTCCGGAATGATTTCTATATGTTTTTTCCGGAATTTCATGTTAAGTACCTCGACTCCAAGCGAGAAGAATACTGCGAAATATATATAGCCCTTCGGTATCTGGTGATGGAAACCTTCAAGCACCAGCATAAAACCTATGAGTATAAGAAATGAAAGCGCCAGAATTTCAAGAGTTGGATTTTTGTGAATAAAGTCAGCAACCTTACCTGAAAATATCATCATGAATGCTATTGATATAATAACAGCCGTGATCATTACAGGTAGCTTGTCTGTCAGGCCTATTGCGGTTAGAATTGAATCGAATGAAAATACTAAATCCAGAAGACTTATCTGCACTATTGTATTAACAAAACCCGCTACAACGGGAACTGCTTCGACATTTGCATGTTGAGTGTCAACTTTAAAGTGAAGTTCACTGGTGCTTTTTGCCAGAAGAAACAATCCTCCGGAGATGAGAACAATCTCTCTTACGCTAAAACTGAAAGTAAGTACACTGAATAGCGGGGTAGTGAGATGCTTAACCATCCATGTAAGAGAAAAGAGAAGAATTATTCTGAAAACAAGGGCAAATGATAGACCAATAATTCGCCCTTTATTTTTTTGAGATTCAGGTAGTCTATTTGTAAGAATGGATATAAATATAATATTATCAATACCAAGAACGATTTCAAGAAAAGTAAGAGTTAGAAGGGCAATAATCCATTCCATAGTTAATCTCCGTTTAATAGCAGGATGTTTCAGCTCAAAATATTTTGAATGTGGCGGATTGT
>JBBRFT010000374.1:0-2760 GCA_038241375.1 Spirochaetota bacterium | reverse complement strand
GACCAGATGATGCTGATTTTTCAGGGATTTATGCAGGACCAGAGCGGAGGGGAATTGCTCGCAGAAATTTTTAAAAATTCAAAACAGTTTATTGAAAATCTGAATACAATATCAAAAGAAAATAATGGGGATATAAGACAGACAGTTCTTGTTACGAAATCTAGCGTATTTCTTTTCTCACAACAGATGAGGCTGTTTATGGATGAGCTTAATAGATTTACCGGTAATATGGCAAATCTTTCGGAAAAGAATAAACAGGATGTTACTATTATCATAAAAAATATGTCGGAGATATCGAGCAACCTTAATACAATTATAGGACGGCTGGAACAGGGAAGAGGGAGTCTCGGGAAACTGATGAATGATGAAGAGATATATTATAATATCAAAGATGCTTCAAAATCGGCGAAAGATCTTTTTGATAACCTGAAACAGGATCCGTCAAAACTTTTTTTCAAGCAGAAACAGTAATATGGCAAAGAGAACTGATTATTATTTCTGTACTGCCTGCGGTGCCGATTACTCAAAGTGGAACGGAAGGTGCAGCACATGCGGCGAGTGGAATACCATAGCTGAAAAGACCGAATCTTCAACAGGAGGGCGCAGACATCGTGACGCGCCCACAGCGGTACTTCTCAGCTCTGTTGACAGAGAAAAGACAGTCCGGGGTAAATCCGGTATAACCGAATTTGATCTGGTCTGCGGCGGTGGAATTGTTCCCGGTTCTGTAATACTTCTCGGCGGCGAGCCGGGAATAGGAAAATCTACTTTGGCTCTTCAGATATCTGAAAAACTGAACGCGTTATACATATCGGGAGAGGAATCTCCTGTGCAGATCCGGCAGAGGGGCGAACGTCTTTCAATAGATATGGGGAAGATTCATATCTCTGTTAATAACGAAGTAGATGATATAATTGAACTTGCCGGGAGTGTTAAATGCGGCTGTCTTATTGTGGATTCAATTCAGACTATCTATTCCGCAGAGATTCCAGGTATAATCGGATCTGTAAGTCAGGTGCGGGAATCGGCATCAAGACTTGTTGATTTCGCGAAGAAGCAGGGTATTCCTGTAATATTGATAGGTCATATAACAAAAGACGGGAATATTGCCGGACCTAAACTTCTTGAGCATATAGTAGATACAGTTCTCTATTTCGAAGGTGATTTCTCAAAAGATTACCGTGTACTTCGGGCTTTTAAAAACAGGTACGGCTCGGTTAATGAACTTGGACTTTTCAGGATGACTGAATCGGGTCTTGAAGAGGTTAAAGATAAAAATAAAATATTTTTAAATCCTTTTCTTTCCGCTGCACCGGGGAATGCGGTTTCAGCTGCAGTTGAGGGGAGCAGAACAATACTTTTTGAAGTACAGGCTCTTGTTACTTTCTCGAGTTTTTCAAATCCCAGGAGACTCTCCGATGGATTTGACCTGAACAGATTAATAATAATCTGTGCTGTTTTAGAGAAGCATGCCGGGCTTAAACTGAGCAACTTTGATGTTTTTATAAATGTATCGGGCGGATTTAATATCAATGAAACAGCGGGAGATCTTGCCGTGGCTGCGGCAATTGCGTCGAGTCTGAAAGAGAAGAGAGTTGAGGATGGAGCCGGATTTATCGGTGAGGTTTCACTTTCAGGCGATATCAGGCCGGTATCAGGTATTGATAAAAGGGTACAGGAGTTCCGATATTCAGGTTTTAAAAAGCTTTATGTTTCGCCCGCAGACCTCGGGAAAAGTAAAAAAGCCGGTTTTGAAGGGGAAATTATTGCAGCGGCATCTATAAGTGAACTGATGAATTCGCTGTTTTGAGAAGAAAAATTGTTGCTAAATATAGATATATGAGTAAATATGTATAAATTGGCAGTAATAATTTTTAAACATATCATTTTAGTGTAAAAATAATATGTTATATCCTCGCCGCCTTCGATGGCGGGGATAACAGAGCTTTTTTATTACAAAAGAGTTTAGTAATTATTATTATTTTAAAATTTTCTAAAAGAAAAAAAGGTTAAAAAGATAAATAAAATGAGATTCAGAATAAGACACTATCATAATAAGTTTTCAAGAAAGTTCTACGAGAGCTATTTCGTTTTTAATAAGAAAAGGGAGAAGGTCTGGAAGAGGTTTGTTGAAAAGGGTCATGAGAAGATGACTGTAATGTTCATTCCTCACAATGAGAAAAAGATTTTTAATTTTCAAATATCAAAATTTATCATCTTTTTCTTTCTCAGTCTTTTTATCTTTGTAATTGTTACCTCTTCTTACGCGGTTATTAAAAACAGAAATATTAAAAATGAAGAGAAGAAACTGCTACTTTCATATAATGATATAAGAGCTGATCTTATCAGATATGAACAGCTAACAAATGAGATAACAGATATAGTGGGCGATCTTAAACCTGATATAGAAGATTTGTATCAGCTTGCTGCTGGTACAGATGAAGTGGGCGATCTCTGGGCCTACAAGGATTTTGACCACGATGTGATGGAGGAGCTTCTTAAAAATAAAAGAATAGTCCCAGATGAAATTTTTGCCATGAAAGAAGTTCAGAAAGATCTTATGAGCACAACAAGCACTATTAAAACAATTAAGAATTTTATTGATGTGAGAAGTAAAGTTATTCAGGATATGCCCTCTATTATTCCTAATCCGGGTCATATATCATCATTATTCGGCTGGAGAAGATCTCCATTTGGTCACGGGAGAGATTTTCACACGGGTATTGATATTGCGGCCTCAGCGGGGACTGTTATCCGTAC
>JBBRFT010000373.1:0-2764 GCA_038241375.1 Spirochaetota bacterium | reverse complement strand
GGTAAAATATTTGAATCGAAGGAAAAGGTCAGAAACGGTTTTTACGATCTTAATGAAGATTTTGTGCTTAGAAAACTACTTGAGAAACCGGAGGTTTAAGTTTGTAAATAAATACTAAGAATCTTTTGCCCCGCCCCCACTGTCGCTATGCGACATCTCCCCCATGAATGGGAGGAGAAGTATAGTAGATATTCCCATATTCCCCTTTCTCCCATCCCATGGGGAAAGGTGCCCGTAGGGCGGATAGGGGCGGATAGGGGCTAGATTTTATTAAATTCGTCGATAAAGAATTAAACCCAGCTCTAACAAAAATAACAAAAAAATTTCAAAAATCTAAAAAAATTTCAAAAAATTTTCCACGGCCGACGTATCTATTTTATCAGCTCTGATTTTATAGATGGAGGCTACTTTGAAGTATTTAATATTTATCCCTCTGCTTGTTTTTGTATCCTGCGGTGATTCAAGATCCGCATTGGATACTTACGCACGGGCACAGCAGGAGTATTCTAATAAAAATCTCTCCGGTGCGGCTAAGTTGTTCGATGAAGTTGTTAAACTTGATGCTGACTTCCTCAACGCATACCTCATGCTTGCTAAAATTCACTACTACAATAAAGAATACGATAAAACTTTTACCCGGATTGATGAAATTCTGGAGCGTGACCCGGACCATTGCGGCGGGCTTTACTGGAAGGGGCGAACCCTCCTTATTTCCGGGAAAGATGATAAAAATGAGTCGGAATCTATTCTCCGTTCTGTCCTGGAAATCGATAGTCACCACATACCGGCTCGTCTCCTCCTTGCTCTTGTTTATGAAAAAAACGGCAAATACAAAGAGGCGCTTCGTGAATATATAACCGCCATGAATGAGGAGGAGTCGCTGATAAGCGCAAGGGGTAATATGGCTGTTCTTTACCGCAGGCTCGGGCTGAAAGAGAGGGCTTCTGCAGAGATTACAAGGGCAGTTAAGATAGCTGAGATTACCGGAAGAGATATGAAATCTCTTAATCTGATAAAAAGCGAGTTTGAAAAATGGGAATAGTTAAACAAAAATTAGTCTGTTTTGTAATGTTCACGGCTGCTGTATCCGCATTGTCAGGGTGTGCCGATTTTAATCTTCATGTAAAGGATGAAGCCCGGGGGAGTAAACCTTCTGTAATTCTTATTGGTCAGTTTGAAATAAGAAATATGAACTACGACCCGTATATTGCTGAAGAGTTCAGGGATGCGGTGAAATTTGAGTTTTTTAAAAAAGGATATAATTCTGTTTCACTGAAAAGATCAGAGGTGCCTGTGTTAAATGAATCGGAATGGGCAGTGAAAACATGTGCAGACAATAACGGGGATATTTTGATTACAGGTGTTATATCCCAGAGAGATTCCGGATTTTTAGCTGACCGGAAAACAGATACACTTATTACATTCACGATTTTCGGGAAGACCGGAATTGTAATTGGAAAAGGATTTTATCATATCGATAAATCAGCAGGTGAAGAACCGGTAAGACGTGATGCCGCGAAAAAGTTTGTATCAGAGCTGCTGAACCGTCTTGAGAAGGTAAAGTAAATTGAAGCCGTTTGCTATGATTGTATTATCCGCATTAACCTGCATCTTTTTCTCGGTGTCTCCGGTAAACGGTGATAATGGTTCGGCTGATGATAAAATTTCTGAATCTTTAAAGCTTGATATTAGTTCCTCTGTTTCGATCGCTATTTCGAACAGCTTTGAGCTTGAAGAGATACGCGCGCGGGAGGGTTTGTATTCACTAGCCATTGGTGAGAAGCTCAGGAGTTATTTCCCTTCACTGGCATTTTCATATATGCAGACCGATGAAGTAAAAAAGAGAGAATCGGACAACAGGTCTTCACGAATCAGCGTGGAGAGTGAGGTTGTTTTATACGATGGCGGGAAGCGGAGTCTTGAATTCGACTCGGCAAAACTTAACGCGCTCCTTGCCCGGAATGATTATAGAATATCTATGAACAGACTGGTTGTTTCGGTGCGCGAGGGGTATCTCAACCTTCTTAAACTTAATGAAACATTAAAAATATATAAACAGACACTTGAGCATGGGATGATGCAGCTTAAGTTTATAAAGAAAGAGTATGAGCTTGGCGATGCCACTAAACTCTCTGTTCTTGAAATTGAAGCGAAGGTTAAAGAGATAGAGCTCTCTTTCAAACAGGCTGGAGATGAGTACGATGCCGCATTAAAAAAATTTAAACTGCTTCTCCGGATCAGCAGACATACGCCCCTTGAAATTGCAGGTGATCTTGATCGTGATTTTGTTATAATCCCAGCCGCAGGGATTAATGATGAAGAACTTGTGGCCATTGCTCTTAAAATGAGAAAGGAGCTCGAGAGCGGTGCCGCCAGGTACGAGATAAGCATGAGAAACAATCAAATGGCTGAGAACTACTTTCTTCCAAATGTATCACTGGGGTTGAATTATAATCTGAGCGGAGAGGAGTATCCTCCAAGAGAAAAGGGGTGGGGTGTTAATATTAAATTCAGCACAAGAAGATTCGGGAACACTATCTCCGGCGGGACCGGCTACAGTGAAAGCGGGAACGGGAACAGCAAGAGCCGTTCGGCAAACACCTCGGCGGATATTCTTAACGACATGCCATACAAAAGTACTCTCCTCCAGAGCCGGATAGAGATGGCAAAATCGGGAGATGAACTCTCAGTATTGAAGGAGAGTATCGCGGCTGAAATCACTTCGCTCTCTGCTGAAATCAGAAATTCATGGGAGATGATAGGG
>JBBRFT010000372.1:0-2769 GCA_038241375.1 Spirochaetota bacterium | reverse complement strand
TGAATCAATCAGTGTATTGAGGCTGGCAATCTCTGATTTTTTCACTTCGAGCAACCTGTTGAGATTGTCGGAAAGGTCTTTTTTTCTGTTGTCAACCATATCCTGTTGCAGATTTATTACATGCTTTTCATTCCTTGCCTTGTTCCAGTCAAAGATGTTCCATTTTATTCCTGCACCCAACATATAATATGGTGCAAACTCATCTCTGAAAAAGTTGTTTCCCGGAGGATTTCCATATCCAAGCGTGGCAAAGGCAAAAGCCTTAGGCATCCGTTTGCTTTCAATTAATCTGAGCCCGGTCGAAAGCTGGTCTTTTCTCAGGTCAAAAAGCTGAAGTTCAGTCCTGGAAAGTTCATTATCAATCTCCTCTGGTAAGGTGGGAATTATAAATTCAGTTGATCCGTCAATCTGTGAACCGGTCAACCCTGATAATAATTTCAGAAGGGAAATTTTCCGGATCCCATTTTCTCCCAGTTGCTGGTTTATTTTTAATTTTTCAGCAGATAAAACATCAATATCAGTTTTTATGATAATTCCGTTGGCCAACGCTGATTGCATAGACTGAATCTGTTTATCTATTATTTCCAGGTAACTGTTCAGAAGGTCTTTTTGCCGGAACAGGAGAAGCACATTAAAATAGTATCCGTTTACCAGTGCCCGGAGTTTATATAAATCTGTTTCTGTCTGCTTTTCATTGATAAGGAGATCAGTTTTTTCGAGAGCTCTTGTATTCTTAATTGCTCCGCCGTCAAATATTATCTGGTTTATATCTAATGTAAATTTATACTGGTCGTGAGGAAGAGGTTTAATGGCATCTGCAATACCGGGAACAGGTAAAGAACCAAGTGATCTGCCGATATCAACGACTTCTGAGTTATAAAGAATATTTGCATTTGCATCGAGAGTAGGGTACCAGCCTTTTAAAATATTCTCGTCC
The DNA here is from genome assembly GCA_038241375.1 of Spirochaetota bacterium. Classification (GTDB taxonomy): domain Bacteria; phylum Spirochaetota; class UBA4802; order UBA4802; family UBA5550; genus WRGT01. The sequence continues at coordinate 1,832 of JBBRFT010000372.1, read as the reverse complement.
TTCAACCTTGAAATGTCAGAAAATTTTGTTTTTTCTTCTGCCAGAGCGCTTGCAGAAACCGAAAGATCATAACATTCTTTCAGCGTAAGAATTTTTTGTGCTTCTGTTATTATTGGCAACCCAATAATTATTAAAATTGAGAATATAAAATGTTTTTGTTTCATTTATCTGATTTTGAGTATTATAACTATTTATCAGGAAGGACTTCAGATGTTTTTTTTAAAGCTTTTATTACAAACTCAGCAGCAAAATCCTTGCGTGCTTCAATATACTTGTCGAAATCAATTCCAATATTGTTGAATGCAACCTCAAAGATCCCCCTTGCAGCGAATGGAAAAACACTCAGCGAGGCAATTGTTGTCATCACCTGCGGAAGATTTTCCTCAGTGAGGTTATACTTGTGCAGCTCATCTTTATGGTGCTTGATTATGCTTTTCCATAAATCTTTGAAATCGACATTCTTGAGGACCTTCTTTACTCTCTCCGGATTGTGGCTGATCTCATTCAGTATGAAACCAGGAAGCTTTGGATTCTGCTGAAGAAAGGAAATATGTTCCCTGAAAAAGAACCTGATCTTTTCTTCAATCGAAAGATTCTCTTCAAAGATCGGGTTGAACTTATGAAACATTTTCTTGGCCAGTTTTGTAAAGACAGCCTCAAAAAGATGATCTTTTGTTCTGAAATAGTAATGGAGCAATGCTTTGTTAATCCCTGCTCTGTTTGCAATGGATTGCATCCGGGCACCTGCCATCCCCTCCTCCTCGAATACGGCTGTTGCTGCTTCGAATATTTTTTCTTCGGTTTGTTTATCGCTTACCATAATCATTAACCATTTTATTTAACCATATAGATTAACCAAACGGTCAAAGTTAATTCTCATTCTTGAATTATGCAAGGATCGGGAGAAATATTTTCGTGTTTCCGGATTTTCGTTCATATATTTTCTCGCCACCGCATAGTGTTGAAGGGGACACATTTTTAAAGAATATGCTCCCCTTTATATAGACTGCTAATGCCCAGACCGGCAAATGAAATTGGGAATAATTAGTTAAAAGAACATAATATCTCACCCTAAAACACGAAAAATTCTGATCTTTTAACTTAAACATGTAAATTAGTCGAAAAATATATCCAAACCTGTTTTATGATTGTTATTTAATTAAGCATATTTTACTAACCTCTAACAAATTTTTTTATGGCAAAAGTTGCGATGCTCGGAGCTGGTTTTATCGGCGATTTTAATACCCTTTCAATTCATGGACAGAGAAGTCGTGACCAGGTTCAAATAGTCTATTCACGTGATAAAGCCAGGGTCAAAGCCTTTGCTGAAAAATACGGAATACCAAGGTGGACCACATCAATGGAAGAAGCAATCAATGACCCTGAGGTTGAACTTGTTGTTGTTGCCCTTCCAAATTATCTTCATCTTGATGCAGTATTGATGGCAGCTGCTGCTAAAAAAGCCGTATTCTGTACAAAACCGTTGGGCAGAAATGCTTCAGAAGCTCAGAAAATGCTTGAAGCTGCTGAAAAAGCAGGTATAATGCACGGTTACATGGAAGATCTTGTCTACACTCCAAAAACACTCAAAGCGCTGAAATCAGTAAAGTCAGGAGCAATCGGGCAGGTAATATGGACACGTTCACGCGAAACACATCCCGGACCCCATAGCGACTGGTTCTGGACCAAAGAATTATCAGGAGGCGGTGTACTTCTTGACATGGGTTGCCATTGTATAGAGATCGGACGTAATTATATCGGGAAAGAAATAAGGCCGGTTGAAGTTATTTGCTGGACTGATACTTTGGTAAAACCAATTGATGCCGAAGATA
>JBBRFT010000371.1:0-2802 GCA_038241375.1 Spirochaetota bacterium | reverse complement strand
GCTGGTGTTAAACCGGGGGAAGTCTGCGTTGATCTTGGAAGCGGAAGAGGGAACGATGTAATTAAACTTGCCGATCTGACCGGTGAAGTCGGCTACGCTTATGGAGTGGATATATCCGATGGTATGCTTGAAAAAGCCGGGACTCTGCTAAAAAAATTTGATATAACAAACGCCGCATTTATACGATCTGAGCTTGAAGATATAAAACTGGGTGATTCACTTGCGGATCTGATTATTTCAAACTGCACAATCAATCACGCGGCAGATAAAGATAAAGTATGGTCCGAAATTTATCGTATTCTTAAAGATGGCGGACGTTTTGTTGTAAGTGATATCTATTCACTCACTGCCGTTCCCGATGAGTACAGAACTGATCCTCAGGCTGTTGCCGAGTGCTGGGCGGGGTCGGTTACACGGGGGGAGTATCTTGAGACTCTGGAAAAAACCGGATTTTCAGATATAAGAATTATTGAAGAGTCAGCTCCTTATCCTAAGGGTAAAATTGATGTGGCAAGCTGGACAATTACAGGGCATAAGCGATAAAGCCGTTAACAATTGAATTATAGCATTTTACGAAATGTTTAGAAAATGTCATTTCGAACCCCCTTCAATTTTTCGGGTGAGAAATCTTATTAAATTCTGATATATTAACTGTATAATAAAGATTTCTCAGTCGCTATCGCTTCTTCGAAATGACAGATTATGTACTATTTCATTCGTAAAACATTAAGGTGAAATGCCGGTATTCAAAGCTATTCAGCGGGTAATTTATCCGTTAAATATATAAGGAGTCTCAAGTATGAACAGTTTAATCAGAAAAAAGGAATCAGCAGATTCCAAAGTCGCACAGTGCTGTGCAAAGATCTCAACAATCGTAGCGGGATGCCACGATTGAAAGTGAGCGGGTGCCGGGTTAATTATCCGGCGCCTGCGCTTTTTAATTAAAGAAAAAATACAGGAATAATATGATATTTTCGAAACATAATATAATGGGTAAACTTGCAGAATCAGAGAACTGGTTCATACTTAACGCCCTCTCGGGTAATGCCGACATTCTTAATTCTGAAAAAGCTATGGAGATAGAGAAGGGTGAGTATAGTGATACTGAAGAGTATATAGCTAAGGGATATCTTGCTGATGAAACTGAAGAGCAAAGAAAATATAAACTCGCCTATCTCGATTTTATCGAAGAGAGAGATAATTCAGAGATTCAGATATTCTTTGTTCCACGTTACGAATGCAACTTTGCATGCTCGTACTGCTATCAGGATGAGTATGCACCGGAGAAGGCACATCTTTCTGAAGAGACCGTGGATGCTTTTTTTGATTATGTGGATAGTGAATTCCGGACCAGAAAAAAATATTTAACTGTGTTCGGCGGGGAACCGCTTCTCTCCGGAGAAAAATACCGCAGTGAGCTTGCGATGATTATTGAAAAAGCATCGGCGAAAAATATCGATCTGGCAATTGTTACAAACGGATATAATCTTATTGATTATCTGGATATTCTATCGAAGGGAACTATTCGCGAAATACAGGTTACACTTGACGGAACAAAATCTGTTCATGATTCACGCCGTTACATGAAGAATAAAGGTGAGACCTTCGACCGTATTGTTGAAGGAATAGACGAATCACTGAAACGGGGATTTCCGATTAATCTGAGAATGGTTACGGATAAGGATAATGTCGATAATCTTCCGGAGTTCGCTTCATTTGCAATTGAAAGAGGGTGGACTGAAAACCCTCTTTTTAAAACTCAGATAGGGCGTAACTATGAGCTGCATCACTGCATGACCGGGAATAAACGGCTATTCGAGCGTGTCGAACTTTATGAAAAACTTTATGAACTGATTAAAGAGCATCCTCATATCCTTGAGTTTCATAAGCCGTTATTTTCAGTTTCTAAATTTTTATTTGAAAACGGTGAATTGCCCCGTCCGCTTTTCGATTCATGTCCGGCGTGTAAAAGCGAGTGGGCCTTTGATTATACCGGTAAAATATACTCCTGCACGGCAACTGTGGGTAAGGCCGGAGAGGAGCTCGGTACTTTTTTCCCTGAAGTTACCGCAAAGGATGATATTATAAGTCTCTGGCAGGAACGTGATGTAACATCTATTCCTGAGTGCGGAGAGTGCTCATCCCGTCTGTTGTGCGGCGGTGGATGCGGAGCTGTTGCAAAGAACAGAACAGGAGATATACTCTCAACTGACTGCAGACCTGTAAAGCCGCTGCTGGAGATGGGATTGTCGTTATATTTTAATAAAGGAGAACAGATATGAGCGAAAGAATTAAATACATAAATGCTGCGGAGTTTGAAGATGAGATTCAAAAAGGCGGACCAATAGCTCTCGATTTTTATTCTACAGAGTGTCCGCCATGTGAAGCTTTAGCTGCAAAGTTTGAGCCTCTAAGTGAAATATACGGCGATGATGTTAAATTTATGAAGATATTCCGTCAGGAGAACAGGGCTCTTGCCGAGAAGCTCGGTGTATCATCATCTCCAACTCTTATCTTTTTCAATAACGGTAAAGAGGTTGGAGATAGGTTAAGCGGCGGAATCAAGCGGACTGAAGTTGTTGCCGGAATTGAGTCTATGATGACAGCAGATAGAGCGGCTGAACTTCGCAAAAGAATAGTCCCGGTAACAGAAGAGTGTGATGTTTTGATTATCGGCGGCGGACCTGCCGGTATTACAGCTGGAATTTATTCCGCTCAGGCTAAGCTTAAAACAATTGTTGCTGATATTGCTCTGCCCGGCGGACAGGTTACGACAACTCATATGGTGTCTAATTATCCGGG
>JBBRFT010000370.1:0-2802 GCA_038241375.1 Spirochaetota bacterium | reverse complement strand
GCCGCACTGGCATTCGAAAGAACGGTAAAGTTCGTCCTCCGTTGTTTCATAATCCATAGTGAGGAAATCGCCCGGTTTAACATCTTTTATGGCTGTAAAAGTCTGAGTTGACATATCGCAATACATGTTAGGATCGCAGCTATGAAGTACTTTCCCCATAAAGAAGGGATCATGGAGATGATATCCTGGCTGCATTTGAAGCGTAAACAGAGTAACTTCACTTAGAAGCACTCCTGCAAATTTAAAAACTATTTCGCCTGCTGTAAAAGGCGCTAGAGAAACAATCCCCTCACCGGCTTCATCAGTTTTAATAATTCTGAACTGATCTTTTGTCGGCTCATTTGTGAAACGGGGATAAAAATCCGGATAAAACCGGTCCGGAACATGATCTTCGATCATCAGCGTTATCTCCTTAAAATTGTGGTTTCTTTAATCTCTTCAGGCGCAAAGAATTCTTTAATCATACTGATTACAGTCTCTTCTTCGAACCACTTACAGCTGAAAACATCAAGATATAGGTCACGCATCATATCGTTTGTATGAATTGTAATCGCGCTTGTCACAATCAGCTGTACCGCGGATATTCCTTCCTCTATGCCTTCGCCGAACCTGGCTATAACCAGATCTCCGTAGGGAACCATATCAATTCGCGGAACCATTTCTGTTATAAACCGGGACACGGCATTTAAATCGAGCAGATTATCATTACAGGCTATGGCTGTTACCATAAGGTGTTTACCATAGTACTTCCCGCCATTTATCTCCGTTCTTTTGTACGCGTCCCGGGCTACCAGGCCATCGGCAGTTTTACTCATCTTCTTTTAACTCCTGATATTATATTAATATTACTTATTATATTAATGATTCTATAATGATATAGAATCAGAAAAAAGTCAAATATTATGTTGAAAAGCTCTATAAAAAGTCGTATTTTATGTCCCATTACGATAATGAAAATACATATGTAAAATATTGTTGAACTGAGATAATTTTATGTGTGGAATATGTCAACATACTTGTTACAATAGAAAAAATATTTTTCATATACCTGTGAACTTTTCCATGATAAATTCGCATAACAAGGAGTTGTGTGGTGGGCGAGGAGATGTGGAAACGCTGGAAGTCTTATTGATAGAAATATTTATATAGATTTATAATAGAAATGAATATAAATATTTTATAATTTTTGCTGTACTTAATTAAGTTTAATTCTATTTAATAATTTTAGCTCATTCCGGAATGTTGTGATAATTGATATTCCAGTATATCCCTGTCCGCCGGCAATCATTATTCACATCTCAAGTCCCCCTCCGGGGGATTTAGGGGGCTACAGTGAAGATGTGGTAATCTTAAATTGCTTTAGTTGACAATTTCAGTAATATCGCCATAGTCTATATAATTTTCAATGATCTGTTTTTTTAAACGGACAAGAGATATTTTCTCATTAGTTATCTCTATTGATGTATTGATAAGTGTTTCTATATCAAGCTGTGCCTGCTGATATTTCTGCTGTTCAAAGCGGTACTTATTTTCAAGTGTTTCAATTCTCTTCTCTCTCAAGGCTACCAGACGTTGAGAATTTCGATATCGGCTTTCAATTGAATCGAGACTTTTTTTATAGTCTTTGCTGGAGATTGAATATTCATTGTTTATCTCATCTATGGCCAGTTTTGCATCTTTAAGGCTGCTTTTGTTTCCCGTATTCTGAAGAGGGTACGAGAATGCAAATCCCATGTAATAATCAGATGAATTCATATTTCCTGCGGATTTGGAGAAAGTTGAATCTTCTGATTTTCTGGTGTATTCACCCACAAGGTCAAGTTGGGGGAGGAGTCTGTTCTCGGAAACATCAGCAGTATATTTAAGGTTTTCTTTTGTTAGTCTGAATATTCCGGCATTTGTTGTACTGTCGAAACCGACTGCAGTATATTCTGAATTTAGCGATGTGTTATAAAAAGAGAAGAATTCAACATCATCCGGTACGCGGCTTTCTTCTTTGATATCGCTTAGAAAAAAACTCAGTTCTGTTTCCATTGCGTTCATCTCAGTTTTTAATTCTTCGTAGGATATCTGGTATTTAAGCACAACTGCTGCCGAGCTGTACAAGTCTGCGCTGTTGACCATTCCCGACCTGTACCGGTTTTTTATGCTTTCGGCAAGTTTTGATGCTGTATTTATGGAACTGTTTATCATTTTAAGTTCCTCTCTATAACCGATCCAGGTAAAATAAAGTTTTCTGTAATAATTCAAATCAGATTTGTTCGATTCTGTTTCTCTAAGTTTTTCTATTTCGTAGAGCATTTTCGCGTTGTTGACGGCGTACCGGTCGATGGTTCCAAAGGCGTTTTGGAGCAGTGATTGACTGAATTTAACATAGACCGATGGGGAGGAGTATGCCGAAGTTCCTGCTGTGTCATATTCAGTTCTGTTGTATGCTGCTCCGGTGCTGATCTCTGTTCCGGTCTGTGCGATTCTTTTTGTCAATGCGACTTTCGATGAGTAATCCCATTTTTCTGTTGATGTGCCGCTGGAAAGAATATCGCTCTTTCCATATCCCGTTTCTCCTGAAAGATATATATCTCTGGAACTTCCGGCGCCGTATAATGTATTCTTTGCTTTCTCAACCTGTATACGGTTTTTTTTCAGTTCAGGAAGCTGATCTTTTACACTTTCGATAAACTGTTTATATGAGATTTTTCCCGACGATTTGATCTCTTCTTCGGCAATACTGTTTACTGCTGTAAAAAGCATCAGCATAAGTACTGCAGTAAATGTTTTGTATATATCTCTTTTCATCTTTTT
>JBBRFT010000369.1:0-2808 GCA_038241375.1 Spirochaetota bacterium | reverse complement strand
CTCATATTCCTGTCCATCTGTACAACAAAAATACCCGGTTTAAGTTCAAAATCTTCATATTTTTTGGTCCATACAGTTTTATATTTTTTCTTTTTCGGTAAATATCGTCTCGATTTTACCCATTTAACTTTTTTATAATTGGTTATAGAAGAAACAATCGATTTAAGATTATCAGCATCAGGGTCGAGTGATTCAAGAATTGCGTTTTCGAGACTTTCATCATTACTTAAAGCCAGTATAAATGGCCTAGTTATTGGAGATCTTTTGGTTTGCACTGCAGTTTCAATCCGTATTTTCTCCCGTTTGGTTTCTGGTGAACTCTCTTTATCTGTATTACGGCTTTTCTTATTCCCATATATTGCTACACTGTATTTTTCCCTGTATGCTGAATACATTTCATTCCGGCTTAATGATTCTTTTGAATTAACAAAACAAACGCGGGCTTTATTGAATTTCTTTTTATTTCTGTAATTAATACCTTTCTTGTAATGATTCTCAGCATTGTTGATTGTACTCATTATTGAGCTATAATAATTTATTGAATCCTTCGTATGTGAATTATAATATAAATTGTTCATGGTTTTAACAGCCAGGTTCGCGCTTTTTGTATCGCCCTGCTGAATAAAATAAACAGCAAGCCGTGCCAATTTTAATATTTCTACACCAGATTTAAAATCCTTTTTTTTACCTTTAAATTCTTTTTTTGAAATATCCATTCCGTAAATGTCACTGAATGTTTTCAACAGCATTTCGTATTGGGTTCTCACCATCCCGTTCATATAATCTTCTTCGAGGAGCTTCTTCTCCTCAACGGGATGAGAGATAAAACCGGACTCGTAAATAATTGAAACCGGGAAGTTGAGATAGTATGTAAATCTGTCGTCCGCAACAGCGCCGTAGTCCCAGTTATTTGCTTTATAGCCTTTTGCTACTAGAGCATCGCGTATGTTAACAGCATATTGTCTGGAAAATCCACCGGCATCGTATTTGTTATAAAGTGTTAAAAATCCGGAGTAGGAACCTGTTATATTAATAAGAAGTTTTCTTCCGCTGCTGTCTCTTGCCATATGGATGCCCGGCATATTCACAAGTCCGTCAGCTTTACTGAATATTGAAACATTATTCATATGCGATTCAATAACCATAAATGCGCCGGCATCCTTTGCGTTACGCATCACATCTGTGAATTTCATATAATGATAAGTGTCAGATTTCCCTTCGAGAACTTCCCGATATTCGTCTTTTGCCGCAATATCGATAAATGAATTCTGTTTTAAAAGGTCGTACAGCTTTCTGGAATAGCGCATTGAGTAATATTCTTCAGGAAGTCCAGTAACTCCCACTCTATTTGTAGTAATGCCTCTTAATCGTCCGGTTTCATCCTTGCCGTGAGCAGGTCCGAAATATATGGTTATTTTGCCGCCATTTTCAATTGATTCATAAAGGTTGCCGTAGACTTCATCTATATAATTAATTATTTCAGCGGTATAGTTAAATGTGTTTTTATTATCCTGAAGTTCAATAATTTTATCAATGGCCGGTGTCTGTTTATTTTTAATTACGTTTTCTGAAAACAGGTTTAACTTAAGGGATAATACGATCAGAAGTAATAGAATAATTTTATTTTTTTTCATAAACAGATTACCATCTTATTTTAAATTTTTAATTTTTTCAAAATCAGCTTTCAGATTTTTCTTTTCAATGTCATAGAAAAAAACACTGCTTTCTCTACATTCTTCACTTGTCTTAACCAGTTTCCCTGAACTTTCTATTAGATTCTTTATCGGAATTGAAGCGTTTCTGTTGAAAGAAGGATTAAGCTCTTTCTGAAGATTTTTGTAGGATTCAAATTGAATTTTTTCATTCAATTCAGCAAGAGTGCTGTTTCTGCATTCATCTCCGGTTATAATAAATATAACAGACCTGTAACTATTCTCTCCGATCCACCCGATCTTATGGAAAGATTCATTAAATCCGTTCTGATTTGAATTATTACCCTCAGTTTTTTTTACTGGTTTTGTTGAACAGCTTTGAATAAAAAATATCAGTAAAATAAAAGCAAAGGATGACGCAACGTATTTTTTTTTCACAATACACCTCGATTGTAATAAGCTTATTAATATTATCGGCTGCGGATCTTTGAAATTGAGTGTATATGAATTAATTATTTAGTATTTCGTTTTTAATGCCGTTATTGAAAATTCTATACACTAATATGACGGTATTATCCATTTGATAATACTCTTGCTCTATAATACCTTTTTTAGAATAGGCGCTGGATTTCTTTTTCAGTGAATTGACGGTCTCCAGAGGGATCTCATCTGGTCTTAGTGATTTCGATGATGAATAATAAATAAATACCTGTTTTTCTGTTTCCGGTATTATATTGTTTTTTGCCTTAATGAAAGCGTTTTCCCGCTGCTCTGCCATGGTTTTTAATTCACTGTCCGGTGAAGCCGAAATAATTACCTGGAAGCAGTCTTCTCCTAATGCACCTGAGGTAGTGAAGTCGTACCTCAGGTTACCATTCAGTTCATTTGATTTGCACGAATATATTGTGCATGTCAGAATGATTAAAAAGATTGTTATTTTTTTCACTTACTTACCTTTGATCAGGCTTATGATGGATTTTATTTTATCCGCATCCTGATGGTTCGGTTTCATTGATAAAACTTTTTCAAAATGATATACTGCCTTCTGGTTATTCTTAAGATTTCTGTAATAAATCATCCCCAGTTCCTCGTGAGGATTGACCTGTGAGCTGTCTATCTGAAGAGATTTCTCGAAAGAGGAGACTGCATTATTAAA
>JBBRFT010000368.1:0-2818 GCA_038241375.1 Spirochaetota bacterium | reverse complement strand
ATGAATTTATCATTTGCACGTATCGACTTTTTTTTGTATATTTGTACTTTAATTATTTAACGGTTTTGATTATGTTTATTAAAACGATTGCAAAGAAAAATAATAGCTCCGATAAAGTGTTCATTTATCATAGGCTTGTCGAATCTTACAGAACCGAAAAAGGTGCAAGGCATAGAAATATTCTTAATCTCGGCACCCTTACCATTGATAATAAATATTTCAAAAATCTTGCCGATAGAATCGAACAAATATCTGCCGGCATTGAACCCGTCTTTCCCGTTGAACCCGAAATCGAATCGCTTGCCGGTCATTTTGCCGCTCTGTTAATTGATAATAAAATCAAACTTATTCAGGAGGCTACTGACAATTTGTCAGAAAATTCCGATTTTGCTGAAGTTGATTTGAACACTGTCCAAACCAGCAAATGCAGAACTATAGGGCTTGAACACATTGCTTTTGATATGATGAAACGCCTTGATTTTATTGATATTTTTAGAAATATCGGTTTCTCGGATTCCGATATTAAATATGCGGTCGTTTCTATTATAGGCAGGGTTGTCAATCCGGTAAGCGAAAATGCCAGTTACCGTTGGGCTAAAAATGAATCTGGTATCGAAGAACTTTTAGATAATGATTTTTCTCGCTTTTCAAGAAACAGGCTGTATGAAATAATTGATAAGCTATATGATAATAAAGATTTTATCGAGAGCAGGCTACGCGACAGCGAAAAGAATTTGTTTTCTTTGAAGGAAAAAATTCTTCTTTACGATTTGACAAACACCTATTTTGAAGGTTCGGCTCTATCCAATAAAAAAGCTAAACGAGGACGCTCCAAAGAGAAACGTTATGATTGTCCGATAGTTACGCTCGGACTAATTATTGATGAACAGGGCTTTCCAAAAAGAAGCAGAATTCTTGAAGGTAATGTGTCGGAGCCGGAAACCTTGCTTACAATGATAAATAATTTAATTGATCAAAACGATATGATTGAGAAGCCGACAATATTAATGGATGCAGGGATTGCAACCGAGGAGAACCTGCTGATGCTAAGGAATGAAGGATACGACTATGTTTGCGTAGCTCGTAACAATCCATTGAAAGATTTTGACTTATCAAAAGTAGAATTCAGTATGGTAAAGAGTGACAGGAATAATGAAGTAAAAGTGAAGATGTTCCGAACGGAGAATGAACATATTCTTTACTGCGAAAGTTTTCTGAAAGGCAAAAAAGAAGAAGCGATCAAGAATATGTATGTGCAGAGATTTGAGGACGGAATCAAAAGTATTGAAGCCTCAATTCATAAAAAGAGAGGGATGAAGTCGTATGCCAAAATTTGCGAACGAATCGGCAGATTGAAAGAACAGACGTCGCCTATATGCAACTTTTATGAAATAATAATTGAGAAAAACGAAAATGACATCGTAAGCAAAATTCAGTGGTCGCTCAAGAATCAATCTGCAATAGATGCAAAATTCAGTGGTTCATATGCTCTGCGAAGCAGTCGAACGGATTTGACCGAGGAGGATATGTGGGAGCTTTATACGGTGTTGACCAATGTTGAAAATACATTCAGAGTTTTAAAAACAGATTTGAATATGCGTCCGGTTCATCATCAAAAAACTCATCGAAGCGACGGGCATATATTTATAACATTATTGGCTTATCACATTGTAAACAGTGTACTTACATTATTGAAGCAGGCAGGCGAAAACCACACATGGAGCACGATTAGAAGTATTATGCGGTCGATGTCGCGAGTTACGACAACAATGAAAAATAGAGACGGTGATACGATAGTTCTGCGAACCACATCTCTTGCAGACAAAAATCAGACAAAGATTTTGTCTGCACTAAAACTGAGCAACGAGCCGATTGGCAGAAAAAAAATAATCTTGAAATTATGAGAAATTATGAATAAAATGTTGTAGTAACCATAAAATATCGCCACGTCTTTCTATGTGCTTTTATAACAAGCACTTTGAAAAACACGGCAGGCAATTAATAGGAAAGTCGGGTTAAGTAATGAGCAATCCCCGGGAACTTTCTTTTTGAAAAGATATGGTGAACTTGTGTAGCTTCACCATTGCTCCACTGGTCATGTACCTCACTCTCAATTTGCAATTTTCTTATCACGTTCATCGCTTTTTGAACAAGATACTTATTAAAAGCCGTACCTTGGACAATAGATTGTTCACTTAATGTTATCGCTTCTTGCCTTGATATGGATTTTGTCTTTCTAAAATCTCTCCAATTTTTTCTGTTATACATTAAGTCCATATAAGAAAACGAATCTTTCGATAGTTTACCAATTATTGAACCCGGCAGATTATTTTCACAAGCGTAAACATTTAATATTTTTGGGAAGATTCTTTTGATTTCTGTTTTGCCGTTAATACGAGTATGCCCTATGATAAATTTAATAAATTTGTTTTGTAGGTTTGCAAAATCATCTTCAGTCAATTTACCATTCTCATGTTTTAAACCATATTCTTCAAAATACTTAAGAAGTCCGCTATCAGCCAATACTTTTATAAAATACTGATATAAAAAAAAGTATGCATTTCGATCTTTAAGTGAAATGAACTCTAATATTTCTGGTTCAGATACTCTGTATATATTTTTATTACCGCGTTTTTCAATACTTAATACACCGGAATATGCAAGTAATCTCAACGGTTGTTGGATAAATTTGTCATATTCGCTTTTTGTGGTGGGATTTGATGCAGAAGGCTTGTTAAAAATGGCTTTAACATTCTTATTGAAGTACTGAGAATCCCAAATATTTTTAACAGTGAATTCAGGCTCAGTTTCCAATTCA
>JBBRFT010000367.1:0-2842 GCA_038241375.1 Spirochaetota bacterium | reverse complement strand
GTAAGAGTCCGATAAATAGGGAAAATAAATCTCTTTCTTTGGTGAAGAGTCCTCCCTGAGGAAAATAGCTTATCAGATAGGCAGCCTGGAACGCGAAAGCAATTGCGAGAATATCGATAGAACCCAGGATAATATTTAATAGGTTCCATTTTTTCAGGAATGGTATTAAGTGAAGCCGGTACAAAGTTATAAATACATCCATAGAACTCAATTTCTCTGGTTATCAAAGATTTTCAATTATTGAAAGCAGGTATAGAGGTTTGGATAGTAAGGTCTTATGAAGGAATTTTGAATTTTTTGGTACAAAAATATGTGATGCCATCTATCACAGTCATGTCAACCACTTTAAGACCGGAAACCTCAAGAAGTGAGGTAACCTCTTTGCCTGTCATATTCCTGTTAGTTCTGGAATCAATAATATGATATATCATATTAAGAAAAGGGTTACTGGATGCAATCCCATTCTCTAACTGATCACTCGTTCCAAGCTGTGAGTAGGTCAGAAAATCCGGGAGAAAGCTGAACTGACTCCTGCTTTCTATAAAACTCCCGATGAAAATAGTTTTACACGACAGCATACGAAAGACAATATGAAGGAATTTCCTGAGATCCTTAATGTAATTCAGCTGTTTTAGATTCAAAACGGCTGTAACGTCTTTCATATCTTCGGCATCATAATAATAATGATGAGCAGGGGAGAGGATAATAATATTCGGATCCTTTTCCAATCCAAGTTGTTCAACATATTCAATGATATTGGTATGGCCTTCAGTAGCAAGTTTTTCAAAAAGATAATTTTTTTCCTCTACTTCAGGGTAATTATTTAAAAATACATTATTGCCCTTCTGGTCTTTTGAAAGGTTATGAGACGTGTTTTTCCTTAAATTAGTTGGATGGTTGGCTATCAGATCCTGATCTTGTGTTGTGGCTGAATAATTGTTCATTTCTCTCAGTTTTATTGTCGGACGTCAGGACTAAATATTCCTGTTTTCATCGTTAATACAAAGGTGATAATCTTAATTCAGGCAACTGTTACATAACTTTTGGAATTAATTATATTATTCACACCTTATAACTGGGCCAACTGACGTATGTATCTGATTTTCTGAAATTGTGATGGTGAAAAGCCTGTAACTTCCTTAAACTGTTTTGTAAGATGTGCTACGTTGTTATAGTTAAGCTGAAAAGCAATTTCCGTAAGACTTAATCTGTAATATACGAGCAATTCTTTAACTAACTCAATCTTCTTTTCTGCTATGTAATTTTCTATTGTGATACCCTGAACTTCAGAAAAAAGTCTTGCCAGAAATTCATAATCCTGATTGAGTTTTTTGCTTAGATAGGGAGGAAGGATTTTTCTTATTTGTTCATCAGAATAATGAACCGTATCTTCCAGTATCCTTTTTATTCTTCCTATAAACTTACCTTTCTGGTCGTCCATCAGCTCAAAACCTGAATTTTTCAATGCTTCGTATAGCTGGTCCAGCTGATAAGGTGAGATTTCTTCCACAATTTTTACCTCCCCAACATTGATCCTGGTTTTATATAAACCCAGTTTTTCAAACTCGGTTTTCACCACTTTTTTACATCTGTGGCATACCATATTTTTAATGTAAAGTATCATCTCCTTTGAATTAGTGGTACAGAAAATATTTATCATTAAATTTAAATTTATTCATTTCGTTAGAAAATTCTGCTCAGGTACTCTATAAATCTGTGCATCTCATCTTTTGATTTTCCAAGTTTAATTTTAATTTTTTCAAACATCTTATCCATACTTCCAGGCTCGAACTCAAGATCATCATCTGTCAGATTTGCAAACTTTTCTTTGAGCTTTTCTTTGTGCTCTTTCCAATTTCCCATAGCAGGTGTTTTTGTGACCATAAGGATTATGTTTAATCAACCCCACAAATTTATGATCCTCAAATAGCATATGCATTACATCAGAATAGCGAATATTTATATCTTTCATATACAAAAAGCCATGATATTGTTTTTAAAGATCGCCATATATCAATTCCGTAACTATATTATTATAGTATCAGCTCGATATAGTATTAGAAATTTGTTTTGACAGATAAGAAAGCATTGCTCCATATTTGCCAAATGATTCTTCTCTTTCGGAAGTATCAGCCCCCCCATTCATCCACTCTGTAGTAAGTGCCATCCATGTTATTGGCGTGGCTCCGGCTGCAAGTATTTTCTGCATTCCCGTAACATGTGCTTCATTGGAAATGTCCCCACAAGCATCTGTAAGGCAATAAACATCGAACCCCTCATTTATACCATGAATGGCAGTTTCAGATATGCAGCCGCTGGTATACAGGCCGCCGATTATCAGCTTTTCCCTTCCGCGTTTTCTGATAGCTTTCAGAATATTTTTATCTTCCAGTGCATCTATGCAGGCATGCCGAAGTATTATCTCCTGAAGAGGGATATCTGAGATCTCTCTGATAAATTTACCATTCAATTCAGGGTTTATTGCAGTTAGAATAACCGGTACATGGAGGATGTTAGCAGCCTGGGCAGATGCAACAGCTGAGTTGGTAATATCGTTTTTGTCACCCGATTTAATTTCCTTCAGGAAATTTTCCTGGTAATCAGACAAAAGAAGAATGCTGTTTAAAACAGAAATGGAATCTGCTTTTGAATTATTCATAATGATTCATTTTTTCAAATTTTAACCCTAGCTCCATTGTTTTTTACCATATGTAAAAATCAAAATCTTTCATTTCAGATGCGTTACACAAAATCTCTATTTTGTTATATTATTCACACATTTTTTAACCTTATACCCTTTAGTTACTTCCTGATGTGAAATCTCGATGACATTCTGTTATTT
>JBBRFT010000366.1:0-2924 GCA_038241375.1 Spirochaetota bacterium | reverse complement strand
ATATATATCTGATTATCTATAGACTGAATAAAAAACAGATAAGAACCGAATACAAGCCCCGACATGAACGTTGTGAAATAAAAAAGCTTTCTCCATAAAATTTTATTCTTATTTTTGATTCTGTGATAGGCGATTGTCAGTGTCAGTTTCACCGAAAATGAAAAGAGTGCAAAGGGGAGCCATATAATCATTATTTTATTATAGATATGGTATTTCTCCAGAGTACTCTGAAATAGAAAAACAATCAGAAAAGCTGTAATAAAAAGTATTACAACGGACTGATATGAATTAATATACAGAATATCCGTTCGTATATCATTCAGATCTCTTTTATGTTTATTCTCCATCTGGTGAATTTTTTTCATTTTGTAACGCTGCTCCGATTCATTTTAATATCGTTAATCATTTTATGCAGATATACGTCCAGAAAAACAAGCGTTGATGCAGGAAATGTTATTTTAACAAGTCTCTGTATTACCGGATCGTTGATGGTGCATATTTCTTTATAAAGTTCATCAAATGGAAGATTGATTTTGTCATTATTTATATAGTTACGGATTGTGCGGTATACATGTTCATGTTTATCAACTGTATCTTTGATGTATTCTTTAATAGCTGTATTATTTTCAAGAGGAGTGTAGTGCCCCTGGCAGATAATAGATACATTATCTTTTTCAGCGAGTTTAAGAATAATTTTTTGAGATTTAATTGTACTATTAAGATCTCCGAATTGGATATCATTAGGTGTTAAGAAATTAAGTGAATCTCCGGTGAATAGAATTTTTTTCGAGCTATAGTAATACATCAGATGGCAGTCTGTATGCCCGGGAGTTTCAATGGCATATAGTTCATCTTCAAGTTTCCATCCTTCACATTCTAATCCGTTCAGGTCGATTTTAATTTTTTTATTATTTTCAAAATATTTTATCCTGCTTTTTCCGGCTGTGATACTTCCGATTGTTTTAAGTGAAAAAAGATATGATGTAATGAAGAGTAGCGGAATCATAACATATTTCGAGGTCAGTTTTCTCTTAAGCATAAAGTCTATAAAGCTGTCGCTGAAAAATCCCAGGCGTTGAAGGAATCCTTTTTTATTGAGTTCATTGTACATCATAAGTATCTGCCCGGTTCCGTTGGTACGGAGATAGGGTGTCTTGCCGGCCGCATTAAAATGGTAAAAAATTTCAGAGTCCCCTGAAGAGAGTCTGCCGT
Source organism: Spirochaetota bacterium (assembly GCA_038241375.1). Taxonomy (GTDB): domain Bacteria; phylum Spirochaetota; class UBA4802; order UBA4802; family UBA5550; genus WRGT01. The sequence continues at coordinate 1,712 of JBBRFT010000366.1, read as the reverse complement.
TATTAGCAATGTGATCATTGTGATAGTGAGTACATAGTATTGTGTAATTCTTTTTATCTTTAAGAAATTCTTTAATCTCTTTATATCTTTTTTTACCGCAGGAAGTATCGATAATATACCATTTGTTTCCGGTATTTAACGCGTAGGTGTTTGATATATCACTGCCGTTACCCCTCTTCTTCGGAAGAGTAAAATATATAAGTCCATTTTTTTCGAAGTCTCTGTTTATCATATTCACTCCCCATCCGCCCGCCGGGCACCTTCCCCATGAAAAATGGGGAAGGGTCAAAAATACATAACTTTTTTGAAATTATAATCACATGATGTATTTAAGAATATTTTTTATATCGAAAAACAGACCTCACCCGCGCTGTTGCGCACCCTCTCCTTAATGAGAGGGTTTTAGTAATAGAAACTTTTTTGAAGCAACTAAAATAGTCTGTTAAAGAGCATGTAATAAATACTGTAAAACATTTACAATCAAAACTCCCCCTCTCCTTAAGGAGAGGGGGCCGGGGGGTGAGGTCTCTTTTTAATTATAGCTACTTTTTAATATTTTTCAAGGGGATTCTGAAAGAAAACTCGGCCCATTTATTCTCTTCAGAATCAGCACGGATATGCCCGTTATGGAGCTGGATTATCTTCCAGCTGTTGTATAATCCCACTCCGGTCCCTTTCCTCTTCATGAGTTCTGTTTTTTCTATTCGGGAAAATTTTCTGAAAAGTTTCGCCTTCGCTTCCTCGGGGAATCCCGGACCTGTATTACGGATTGAAAGAGTCAGCTCTTGTTCATCGGAAGTCAGAGTTATATCGATACGTCCGTTATCATCTCCATATTTAACCGCATTGCTCAGGAGATTGTTTGTCACAATTTTAATCAGAGTTGCATCACATTCCGCCATGAGCGATTCAGGGGTGTTTCTGATGATCTCCATTTTTTTTTCCAGAGCAAGAGGCGTGATCATTTCGATAGTCTCATCAAGGATTGTCTTTACCATGTCTGTTTCAGTAATGTAGAGATCGACATTTTTATTTTCGAATCTTGAAAGAGTGAGATATTCAGTTGTCATCTCTTTCATGTATTTTGCTTTGTTTACCATTCTTAATATGTACTGTTTATGTTTCTCATCAACTTTTCCGAAATATCCGTCTGCAAGAGTGTTCCCCAGTGTAATCATTGAATCCAAAGGACTTTTCAGTTCGTGGCTGACGAAGCTCAGCATTTCAAGGTATGAGTTGATTGAATCTGAAAGCTGTTCAATTCTGAGTGCTTTTTCAACGGCCTGCCCCAGCCTCTCCACTATCATCATATGATTTCTAATATGGGACTCTTCATATATATCATTTTCTTTTGAACTGATAAAGAGTAATCCCACAGGTCTGCTCTCAACGGAGAGGGGGGTTGTTAAACTTGAATTTATCCCCTCTCTTACAAGAAGCTTTGTTGAGTCACTTGCCGGGTGAGTTTTCAGATATTCCTGAAGATTATTTATTATACGGGGTGTTCCTTCGGAAAATACCTTTTCAAGAGAACTGTTGTCTATCTCAGCACTGTATCCCTTGGCAAGTTTTATGTCATCATAATCCGCTTTTACATAATATATTGTCATACGTTTCCCGTTTTCTTCAAAGAACGAAACACCAATCCGATCACATGGAATAATCCCTTTTATGTTTACGAAAAGAAAATCGATAATCTCCTCAAGGCTTTG
>JBBRFT010000365.1:0-2950 GCA_038241375.1 Spirochaetota bacterium | reverse complement strand
CCACCTGATGCTTATTAAAAGAGAATCAATAGAAAAATCTGAATCTTTTTTTCTTAAATACGGCATTACTTCCACACTCATAGGGAGACTGGTGCCGGCTGTAAGACAATTAATATCAATCCCGGCAGGTTTGGCCAGAATGAACATGAAAGACTTTTTGTTATATACGTTCATAGGTTCAACAATATGGAATATAATCCTCGCTTTACTCGGTTATTTTTTATACAAACAGCAGGATTTGATGAAAGAGTACTATAAGGATATAAGCATAGCAGCAGTTTTTTTATTTATTATATTTATAATTTTCCTGATCTATAAATTCGCAATTAATAAGCAAAAAAATACTTAATAAAAAGAAAAGCCATAATTATAACTGAATCATCCTGATTTAACCCAATATTTAAGCTGATTTTAATTACTAATTTTTTATTAAATACCGGATGAACTAATTTTAAACAGCTCTTCCTAAGCGTGGGGATACATATGATATTCGCTCAGATTTCACACTCACTCTAAAAACTTATTGTATTTTAAAGGGCATATATTCTCATGGTCATATAATAAAACAGGAAGAATAGATGAACTTAGAAAAATTTAAAGATCTCGGACTCTCAGAAGAAATACTCAAAGAGCTGAAAAAAAAGGGTTTTGAAGAACCTACAGAAATTCAGGAAAAAATTATTCCGATACTGCTTAAGGAAGAAGTAGATATAGTTGGTCAGGCACAGACTGGAACCGGAAAAACTGCAGCATTTGGACTCCCCATACTCGAAAGAATAAATTACAACGGTTCAAAAAAAGTACAAGCTCTCATACTTGTACCAACACGTGAACTTGCAATTCAGGTATCTGAAGAGTTAAACTCATTTAAAGGTAAAAAGAAACTTCAGATTATACCCGTTTATGGCGGTCAGTCTATAATCGATCAAATACGTAAACTAAATAGCGGTGTAGATATAGTCGTAGGAACTCCAGGAAGAATAAATGACCATATTAAAAGAAAAAGCATAGATCTTGCAGATGTATCTTATGTTGTACTCGACGAAGCTGATGAAATGCTTAACATGGGATTTATTGACGAAGTAGAAGAGATCCTCAGAAAGACTAATCCTAATAGAAAAACTCTGCTCTTTTCCGCGACAATGCATGACAGCATATTAAAAATCGCTAAAAAACACATGAAAGAGTTTAAGACGATTGTAACAAAAAATCTTCAACTCACAGCCGACCTTACTGATCAGATATATTTTGAAGTAAAAAATTCTGATAAAGTAGAATCTCTAAGCCGTATTATTGATATGGAAATTGATTTCTACGGTCTCGTTTTCTGCAGAACCAAAGTCGCAGTTGATGAACTTGTAAACAAACTTGTTGATCGGGGTTATAGCGCCGAGGGGATCCATGGAGATCTCTCACAGCATCAGAGAGAGCGAACTCTGGATAAATTCAAAAAAAGACGAACAAGTATTCTGGTTGCTACAGATGTTGCTGCACGAGGAATTGACGTAAATAATCTTTCTCATGTTATCAATTATTCTCTTCCGCAAGATCCTGAAGCTTATGTACACAGAATAGGAAGAACAGGGCGCGCCGGGAATAAAGGTATAGCAATCACATTTATCAGTTCTGATGAATACAGAAAACTTATGTTCATTCAGAAAATTGCCAAGGCAACAATAAGAAAAGAAAAAATTCCTGGCGCTTCCGATATAATAAATATAAAGAAATCAAGAATACAAGCGGAAATTTTAAAAATCATAGAAGAAAAAACTCATACAGAATATTTAAAAACTGCTGAAACAATTCTAAAAGAAAATGATCCGGTTCAAATACTCGCCGCAATCCTGAAATATTCATTTCAGGATCAGCTAAATGAAAAACAGTATAAAGATATAAATGAAGTCTCAGTAGACAAAAAAGGTACTTCGAGACTCTTCGTTTCCCTTGGAAGAAAAGACGGCATTTCAACAAGATCACTCATAAAGATGATCACCAACGAGACAACTGTCAGAGCAGGAAGCATAGACGATGTAAAGGTTATGGAAAGTTTTTCATTCATGACAGTTCCATTTGAAGATGCTGAACTTATATTAAAAAGTTTCAATAACAAAGAAGGCGAAAGAAAAACAATTATTCAAAGAGCTAATGACTCCAAGGATAAACCTGAAAGAGATAGACCCAGAAGAGAAGGATCTGACAGACCAAGACCTGATAGAGAAAAATCGGGAAGAGACAGAAGTTTTTCCGGAAAACCATCTTCAGATACACGGAAAAGAAAAAAATATTAAAAAATAATCCGTCTGAAGAAATAACATTCTTCGGACGGATAAAACAAAACTCCAACAAAAAACTGCACTTAATTATACTATTCATTAAAAAAACTTCTAAAAACTTGATTTTATTCTATTAAAATATTATTTATTTTTATGGAGGTACGGATATGAAAAAAATTTTTACTATACTATTTATTTTATCAGTCTTAAATCTGTATTCGGCTGATTTAGTAAACAAAGATTCAGCTTCATATGATATTTCAGTAGAAGAGTATGGAACAACTCATACTTCAATCGGCAGCAGCACCACAATTTCAGGGGGAGCTCCCGATGGATCCACAATCACAATAAAGAATACAGGATCCAAAATAAAAGTAAGCGGCGGTGCCGATGTAATAATTCAAAATGGAGCTTTATCGCAATAGCAGCAATTAGATAAAATCCGGAATTATCTGACTCCGCAGACAGGACATCCCTGAAAGCGGAGCGGCTTCTCAAGATTGCTTTCAGAAAGAATAGTTTCATTATTAAGAATTTCTATCGATTTGCCGTCTGCTACCACCTGCCCCTCTCTGATAACGATTATACGTTCACATAAGTCTAAAACCATATCAAGATCATGAGTTGCAATTATCTTAGTATGCTTAAAACTTTTAAGAAGTTCTATCAGGCGTCTC
>JBBRFT010000364.1:0-2951 GCA_038241375.1 Spirochaetota bacterium | reverse complement strand
GTTGCACGACAATCTCCCAACGTAAAAAGAATGCAGCTCCTCGGTGCGAAGGTCACACCTGTTGAATCTGGAAGTAAAACGTTGAAGGATGCAATCAACGCAGCGATGAAAGACTGGGTAAAAACAGTTCAGAATACATACTATCTGTTGGGGTCAGTTGTAGGGCCTCACCCTTTCCCTGTAATGGTACGCAACTTCCAGTCTGTAATAAGCGAAGAGGCCATACCTCAATTCCGTAATGCTGCAGACTGTGACCCGGACTATGTAATTGCATGTGTGGGCGGAGGGAGCAACGCAGCTGGAATTTTTGCGAACTACAAAAACATTCCCGACGTAAAACTTATCGGAGTCGAAGCTGGAGGACGGTCATCAAAAGATGGAGATCACAGCGCTAAACTAAATTATGGAAGACCTGGGATCATTCACGGAAACCATACTTATCTTCTACAAACAAAAGAGGGCAATGTCATGCCGGTGCACTCGGTATCTGCGGGCCTTGACTACCCCGCAGTGGGAGCTGAACATAGCCATTTCCACGAGTCGGGAATTGCTGAATACTTTACATGCAGCGATACAGAAGCACTTAGCGCATTCAGAGAACTAAGTCTGTGCGAAGGAATAATACCTGCATTGGAAAGCAGCCATGCCCTGGGATATCTGCTCACAAATCGTGAAAAGTATAAAGGAAAAAATATTCTGATAAACCTTTCCGGCAGAGGAGATAAGGATATGCCGATTATCGAGGAGGAACTTGGATTATGAAAAAATATAACGGACTCTATTTAATGGGGAACTATCCCGATAAAGATACATTTATAAAAGCAGCTGTCAAAGGACTTGAGCACTTCGACTTTCTGGAAGTGGGAATTCCTTTCAGCGACCCTAACGCCGACGGTGATGTAATCTCCAATGCGGCTCAGGTTCAACTTGATAAAAATTGCACATTCAATGATATAGCAGATAGTATTAAAACAATAAGAAACAATATTCCACCTGAAAAAGATATTTATCTTATGACATACGCAAACCTGATATACAATATGGACATGCCGGTATTCAACACTTTCTGCATAGATAATGGAGTGAAAGGACTTATTCTGCCGGACGTTCCATTCTGCGAAAGAAATTTCTTTGAGCCGCTGGGACTGGACAGTAGAATAAAACTTATAAATTTCATGACACCGGAAAGTACCATTGAATCGATAGAGGAGACTGCAAAGGAGTCTGAAAACTTTATATATTTTGTCTCGATGAGAGGAATAACCGGAACAGACTTTAATCTCGATACAGAAACAAAAGAAAAAATTCAATTCGCGAAAAGTAAATCGAAGGTTCCAGTTGTAACCGGTTTTGGGATCAAAAGCAAAGATTCCGCAGCGAAAGCCATGGAGCATAGTGACGGATTCATCATCGGTACAGCGCTGATAGAGGCATTGAATACGGGGGGATATGACAGGTACGCAGAGTTTGTGGATGGGTTGTTTTAAAGATGTCCACATTAGGATTTATCGGATTATATGATCCAGAAATCATTCGAATCATTGTTCTGACAAAGAAAAAATACTTCAGAAAAATTCCGCCCCTATCCGCCCGTCGGGCACCTTTCCCCATGAATGGGAGAAAGGGTAAAGCGAAACATTCTCTATTTTCTCTCCTCCCACTCCGTGGGGGAGATGTCACGCAGTGACAGTGGGGGCGTGGTGCATTAATTAAAAAACGCCGGATGGGAGAGTCCGGCGTTTCGAATGGTATTGCGATGTTGGCTCAGAATATTATTTAAGTAATTGTAGTACAGTCTGTGACTTCGCATTTGCCTGGGCTAGCATTGAAGTCGCGGCCTGTGTCAGAATCTGATATCTTGTGAATGAAGACATCTGCTCTGCCATGTCTGTATCACGGATACGGCTTTCAGAAGCCTGAACATTTTCATAAGCGTTCATTAAACCTTTAGCTGAATGCTCAAGTCTGTTATAGTATGCACCAAGGTCCGCTCTCTGTTTTGATATAATTCTAAGAGCTTCGTCAGCAAGTCCGATTACAGAGTTTGCTTTACCCGGAGTTGACAGAGATATAAATGTAAGTACTGTCGGGTTCCTCAGACCAAGTGCTGCTGTTGTCATTGTTTCGATAAAAACTCTCTCTCTCTGATGCATGTTAGGTCCCATATGAAACCACATAGACGCAGTAGGATGCAGTCTTGCAAAAGATCCGGTAAGGAGCTTCATCTTGTTAAATTCAGCCTGAGATGCGATTCTATCGATTTCATCAACAAGTTCTGAAACCTCAATCTGTATCAGCTGTCTGTCTTCATCAGTATAAGTACCATTTGCAGATTGTACGGCAAGAACTCTGATTCTCTGAAGTATTTCGTGAGTTTCGTTTAAATAACCCTCAGCAGTCTGAATAAGAGACATACCGTCTTCAGTATTTCTTTCCGCCTGTCTTAAACCCTGTATCTGTGATCTCATCTTCTCAGAAACCGCGAGTCCGGAAGCATCATCCCCGGCTTTATTAATACGCATGCCTGATGAGAGTTTTTCGATATCTTTGGTCATACTCCAATCATGGAATTTTAGAGTTCTGTGAGAGAAAATCGCAGCGATGTTGTGGTTTATTATCATTATATTCCTCCTTGAATTTAAACGTCGTCATCCTTGACAACATTAAAAATTTTCCTTTTACATAAACAAAGTCGTCAGTTCAAAAAATTAACAGGATACCGATAGAAGGTGATTACAGTCATTTATATCTATTTATATCAATATATACTAAAATATTAACCTGATGTTATCCAATATCTATTTTTTTCTTTTTTTTAAAAAAAATATTTGTACTGGCAGATAATCAATTTAACATCATCACTTATTAAACTTCAGGATCAGAAAAAATGACTAAATACAGTGGAAAGACTTTCGGCAGCGGAAATGACGGTAAAAAATCTCCATTCCCCT
>JBBRFT010000363.1:0-2955 GCA_038241375.1 Spirochaetota bacterium | reverse complement strand
GTTAGATCATGCATTAATTTAACCTCCGTTATTTACTGAGTCAAGTATCTTTACTATTTGTCATTATATAATACGCTTGGGGAGAAGCGGTAAGTTAAAACTTTTTTCTGATTTTTGTATATTTTTTTATACTAAACTTTTGCGAGGGGTGGAGCCGGCCACCCCTTCGCGAACCCGCCGTCTCCTCGACGGCGGAGGGCCTGGTCTTTTTGTGGTTAAGTCCATATTCCGGAGCCCTGGTTTTGGGTTATGCGGTGCAAAGGGACTATTGTATTATTCATCATTTCTTTGAATTCCGGTTCGGGCGGTACTATTTCTCCCGATAACCCCGACCCCCGCATCCAAAGCCCCCTATCCCCCGGAGGGGGCACCACCGATGATAAGATATAATTGCCTTCATTCAGTATATAGTAATCTTCCATCGCCATGCCACTGTGTTTGATTTTTACGGCTGTCGTAAATGCCCGGTACTGCAGGTCAATAAAACTGTCACGGTACGTTTCAAGCGGGGGGAGGAGATCGCTTTTACTGCTGTTTACACGACCTGTTGTAGGGATCAGATTCCACAGTTCGATAGGCACACACACGGTATACTGTAAAGATTAAAGCTCCGGGGAGTCCCGGATTCATGGTTGACTACTTATTCAGGCTGCATATTTAATAATTTCAATCTCAGCGCCTTTTTTAACAGCATCACCCGCAATTTTAAATATATTTTTTGTCATTTCAGATGTTAAACAATACTTCCTGCGATGGCTGATCATTTTGAGATGACGGTAGTATCATTAACTCTTTACTGTGATATACGTAATACTCTCTGCCGTTCTAATATTCTTCTTTAATCCGCTTGCTCACTTCGATTCGATAATCCTCTGTTATTGAGATATAACCTGTATCAAAAAGTTTGCGTATGTCAGAGCGGAGCAGTAAACCATTAGCAGTCTGATGAGGTCCGGATTCTGCGTATGACTTTATATGTGCTGCTTCAAGTACCGGTAATGATTTTTCTCCGGTAACTGAGCAGCGTCTTGTATATGAATCTGCCATTATTTCTCCCCATTTTTTCGGGTAGATTCAATCTGTTTAATAGTCTTATCAAAATCACTTTCAAACAGGCGGTCTTGAACAATCCGGTATTTTTCGAACTCGCTTTCAGCATGGGATCTGGCGATTTCGGTAGTGACTTTTCCTGCATCCTGCAAGATTTCCCGATCAGTCGCATCTATAAACCGATTTAGGCGGATCTCCCAATCTTGCATTGTCATCGGAATATTCCGTAGTGCCATGTCTTCAGCCATATCGAGATATGCTGAAACGAGCCTCTGCAATTGAGCCATTTCACTTTCTGTTAAATAGTTTTTAGCAACTACTACATCAAACTTTTGAATTTTCCCATCAGGAGCATCCTTCCAGGTAGAAAGCCCCATTTTTTTGTTTTCTGCATTAGCACGGGTGTAAATAATTTCTGCTGCCGTTTGCCCATGTATTGCCCAATGCAATTTGTTCTGTACAGTAGCAAAAAAACGCTTTGTAGCTTGCGCTGTTACGTCATAGTCTATCGATGTTGAATAAATATCAGTGATTTTTTGATAAAATTTGCGTTCAGAGAGTCGAATTTCCCGGATGCGCTGCAACTGCTCTTCAAAATACTTTTTAGTAAGAATCGAACCGCTATTCTTTAGCCGCTCATCATCCATGGCAAAGCCTTTTATTGCAAATGACTCAATGATGGCGATAGCCCATTTACGAAACTGTACGGCTCGTTCAGAATTGACCTTATACCCGACTGCAATAATTGCACTTAGATTGTAGTGTTTGGTATTGTAACTTTTCCCGTCAGCAGCAGTTACTCGAAAATTTCGAGTAACTGAATTTTCTTCAAGTTCGCTATCGTCAAACACATTTTTCAGGTGATAATTAATAGTATTAGCCTCAACGTCATAAAGCAATCCTATCATCTTCTGAGAAAGCCATACATTTTCATCGGCATAAACCGCTTCCACATCGTCATTACCGCTGGCGGCAATAAATGTTAAATACTCTGCTGCAGATGAACGAACAATAGATGGTTTATTTTTATCTGGCATAATCACGCCCCCATTTTTTTAAACATTTCCGGTTAATGTCTTCCGCAATCAGACTGACTTTACACTGGTAATCTCTATTCATAACACTTTACCTTAGTATTATAATTCAACCTCTGCATCTATCCAATCAATAACGGAACCATCACATTCCGGACTATTAGGACATACAATAAATTCATTACCACGTTTATCTCTAAAAACTTTATAATCCCCAACATTTATTATCTTATCACAATGAATGCATTTTCGCTTTTCGGACAAATCTGGTACATTTCTGAATGGATAATTATCATTCAGATATTTATACTTATCTTGAATTTCGATAAAACTTTCTTTTGACATTCTATTACCTTAATATAATTAAACTACACACATGTATAGCATATTATAGTTTAAAGTCAAGAAATAAATGCTCTCTATTTAATATTTGAAGGAATTATTCGGTTATCACGGTTTATTAATTCAGCAGTAAACAGTTATTCAAACAGTCTCCCATATCTCTTACTAAATCCTGTTAATCTTTTAATCATGTTCAGAGATCGAGGACATTTCGTGTATATGTATTTCACATCGTCCGGTCCGGGTATTACGCTGATTGCCCTCACCCGGCGAGGGCGGGCGACATGAATTTTTACCGGATTGTTTCTTCATTGTGAGTTTCAAAAAAAATCGAAAGAATATTCTGATCATCATAGGGCCGATTAAAACAGCAGTTATCAAGATAAACACGGATTTTTTTCATTTATAACTCTCTATTAGCAATATAATATTTATTTAATTCGTTGAGTCAAGTATCTTTGTAATTTGTTATTATATAATACGCCGAAGAGATAAGGTAAGTTAAAACTTTTTTGTTTATTTTTATTTT
>JBBRFT010000362.1:0-2955 GCA_038241375.1 Spirochaetota bacterium | reverse complement strand
TTAAAATAATCATCAATGGCAATTTTTCTTATAGTCTCAGCAATGGGGCCATCCCCTTTAATTGTTGAGGGGAAAGCCATAAAATGAATAATACCGACTTTCATATATTTATACATTGATTCATTCATATAATACTCCTTCTGCTGTTTCGGATAATTAATTTACGACATTTACCGGTTTTCCGTTTATGTATGAAGATACATTTACTGATAATTGTTCTACAAGCCGCTGTCTTGCTTCTATGGTCTGCCATCCGATGTGGGGAGTAAGTATTACATTATCCATTTCAAATAGCGGGTTATCCAATGCGGGTGGTTCAGGGTCAAGTACGTCAAGTCCTGCACCGGCGATCTGTTTGTTTTGTAGAGCTTCAATAAGATCACTCTCTTTAATAAGTGGTCCTCTTGAAGTATTTATAATGTATGATGAAGGCTTCATAAGTTGCAGTTTACTCTTGTCGATCAGATGCCTGGTATCAGCTGTAAGAGGGCAGTGTAGCGTTATAAAGTCGCTCTGCTTTATAATCTCATCTATTGTTGCAGGTTTAACGTTATTGTCGTTCCACGATCCGGGGTTAAGATCATAAAAAAGCACATTCATCCCGAACGCGCGGGCTATCTTTATTACCTGTCTTCCTATTGTTCCGGCGCCTATTACTCCAAGAATTTTTCCATTAAGCTCGGAGTGTGGAACCTGAAGGTGTTTTGTGAAGTTATCAAAATTCTTCTGCTTAAACATTAACTGCTGCTGTTTGATTGAGGAACTTAGATTAAGAATTAATGAGAACGCCAATTGAGCAACGGATTCAGTGCTGTAGCCGGGAACGTTACATACAGTAATATTTCTCTCTTTTGCCGCGGCGATATCGATATTGTTGAATCCAGTACCGGCTTCGCAGATAAGTTCAACGGAAGATGGAAATTGTTTTATCAGCTCACCCGGCACCGGGAGTTCTTTTGTTATAAGTATATTCTGGTTTTGTATTTTTTTAATAATGGAATCGGAGGGAGTTGAATCATATTTTAATACTTCTGATACTTTTTCAAGTCGGGAGAAATCGAGCCGGTTATCAAAGTTGAATTTCGCGGAATTAAGTATCACTGTTTTTTTCATGTGATTCTCCTGCTGTTTATAAGTAACCGCCATTCAAAATACTCTTTATTCTGGTTCTTGTTATTAAAAACCATAAGTTTGAAAAAAGAGCATTGCACTGTTTACAATATATTCTTTATAAAAATAAAAAAAAGTTTAGTTTAAAAATAATTCCGTTAGCTGGTGTATCTTTTGACCTTTATACCTGTCTAATGGTCTGACCGCAAGGACATTAATTAAACATAAATAATCAAATGTCAAATAAATTATTCATTTTTTGAGATTAATATGTAATTATGGGATTATTATGAACAAACGGAAAGGTAATGTTATCAAAAAACCGGTGAATCACCGGTTTTTTAGAAGTTTTTTGCTCATCTCTTCTTCAGCAAAGGTAAGATGTTCCAGCATGGCTTCGGAAGCCTTTTTAGGGTTATGGTCTTTTATCGCTTCATAAATCTTCCGGTGATGGTCAAGAATCCGCTGTGGATTCTGTTCATCAATAAAAAGATATCTCCGCGCGGTTGAAATTGTCCGGGAAAAATCTTCGGAGATTGTCCTGTATAATCTTATCAGTAGGCTGTTATGTGTAGCCTCAGCAATTGTATAATGAAAAATAGTATCGTATTCTTCCCCTTTTTCTGAATCGCGGAAGTTGATACTCTCTTCCATTTGCTCATAAGCTGTCCGGATCTGGTCTAGCTCCTCCTCCGTTGCCCGTTCGGCAGCCATACTTGAAGTTGCTGTCTCAAGAACCCGACGGATTTCGAACATCTCCAGAAATGAACTTTTTTCCACTGCCAGAAACATGGCAAGGGGAAGAATTATATCATTGGTATTCTGACTTCTGACAAAAGTTCCCTCACCGGGCTTAATTTCGACAAATGCCATAATTTCAAGTGATCTGATGGCCTCTCTCACTGAAGCTCTGCTTACCTGGAGGCGTTCTGCAAGTTCCCGTTCGGAGAGAAGTTTATCACCCGGTTTAAGATTTCCGTCAGTCATTAACTGTCTGATCTGTTCAACTATCTCTTCATATATTTTTTTTGTTTTTATCGGTTTTAAATCCATAGACCTGACCTTATATCCGTTTACAATTTAGTAGTAATCCACTCTGAAGTTTAATTCAAATTTTATTAACGAATGTCTGAAAAAAAATACTTATCAATCAGAGAAGTCGTCAATTCAGTGAGAAAACGTTGAATAAAATTTGTCAATCGAATATAATTTTAATTTTGAATTCATGGTTGTTGACAAATCATAAACAGGTGGGATTTTTTTCCGCGGAACTGATAAATGCTATTTCTCTCCGCTTGCTATGAATAATTCAATTTTTATCTCTTCACCACGGTCGGTGGTGTATGTACAGAATGGAGTAAGTTTTTCAATTGAGATATTTCTGAACTCCGCGTTTATAAACCAGTCGTAAAGATCGGGGAATGAAAACCCGGGCCAATTGTGATTGTAATTTTTCTGAGCTTCTTCATTATTGTATAGAATAATATCGGTAACGGCTGCTTTCCCGCCCGGTTTTAGTATCCTGATAATCTCTTTAAGTGCAGCCTGAGGATCTTCGGTATTGTGAAGGTACATATTGGCAAAGGCATAATCTACGGATTCATCTTCGAGTTTTATTTGACCTGGTTCTGTGTGAAGAGCTTTGAATTCTTTAATATCTCCAAATTTCTCTTTCAGGAATTCGACTATTTCCGGAGATGAGTCTACCGCAATAACATTCAGTTCCGCGTCAAGAAGCCCTTCGGACATAAAGCCGCTGCCGGCTCCTATATCTGCAGCTGTCTTTCCGCTGACAGTTTTAAGCTGTATAATAGCTTCATCCCGTACACGTTCTATTAGGAAATC
>JBBRFT010000361.1:0-2983 GCA_038241375.1 Spirochaetota bacterium | reverse complement strand
AAAGTTAACGTACACTATTCGTTCAATCGAAAAGAGGCGAAAGACCACGGTGACATGGGAATTATAGTAGGTAAAACTCTCACTGAGAATGACCGCGTAATAATCGTAGATGACGTCATCACCGCCGGAACAGCAGTGCGGGAAACCATCGAAATGCTGAAAAAACAGGGGAATCCGAAAATCTCAGCTGTAATAATATCTGTAGATCGAATGGAAAAAGGAATTGGCCAAAAATCTGCGATACAGGAAATTTCCGAAACAACAGGAATAACATTTTTCCCTATAGTAAGCATACTGGATATAATCGAATTTCTGAATGACGCAACCCGGAGAGATAAATTCGGTATCAGCGCCGGAATGATAACAAAAATGGAAGATTACCGTTCCCACTACGGAGTAGCATAGCAGACGCCAGTGAAAACCCATACTATCAAAAAATACATATTTCCCATAGAATCGCGTGACCACGTGTCTCTACAGGATTCAGATCTATCTATTAAACCGGAAAGAATAAATGAAACTGTTAAGTGAACCACAGGTTAGTGAAGAATCCCCCTGTCCATATATTGAAGGAAAAAAATGGCGTTTCAACTACTTCTTTGCTGTTGACGTAACAGCGGAGGAACTGGATGTAATTCTTTCACGCGGCTGGAGAAAATTCGGTATGTACTACTTCAAGCCTGTGTGCGGTGAGTGCAGAGAATGCATCCCCATCCGTGTAATAGCAGATGAGATTATCCCTTCCAAAAGCCAGAGGCGCGCGCTGAGAGACTGCCAGGATGTCCGCGTAGAATTTAGAGAGTTGGAGTACCGGGATGAAATTTTTGAAATATACAAAGACCACTCGCATTTCAAATTTAATAAAGAATCCGATGAAAATGATTTCCGCAGTTCATTTTACACCAGATCCTGCCCGGCGTTACAATCAGAATATTATATTGACGATAAACTCGCAGCGGTTGGTTTTCTTGATGTTTCATCAAATGCATTGAGCAGCATTTATTTTATTTATAAGAACGAGTTTGCTAAATACAGACTGGGAACATTCAGTGCACTAAAAGAATCTGAATATGCACTCTCTCTTGGACTTAAGTATTATTATCTCGGGTACTACATCGAAAACAATTCCAGTATGGTTTATAAAAACAGATTCCATGTTAATGAAAAAATGGACTGGAATACCGGGGATTGGCTTCGTGAAGATTATTGCATTCAGAATAAACAGAAATAGTTACTGATTCAGCATCCTTCAATGCAGCATAGAGAGCTGCACAGTTTTCAGGAGTATCTCTCCTTAATTACTTAACTTTTATTATCGAACAGATATCTCCAGCGCTGTCCGAAGCGGATTCGGGATTAAAAAGATCCGGAAGCCATTCTCCGTCTATTATGAATTTATATCTGTAAACTCCAGATGGAAGCCGCTTCTCCAAACGCCAGATACCGTCATTACCGCGCTTCATTATATCATGTTCGGGATTCCAGCTGTTAAAATCTCCAACAATAGAAATTATACTGGCGTTTGGTTTATATGTTCTGAAAAGTATACGGTCTCTTGCTGTAAACTTATATGTTACAAGACGTCCGTCAGAGGGGGAACTGTTTTCTGAAACTGAAAGATATGATCCGCGCTTATCATCCTGCCTGAAAGCATTATAAGGATCCTCGGTCCAGAGCCCGTCCACATTGAACTTGTATTCCACTTTACCGGCGAAATCGCTGTTTGAAAGAAAGTAGAACCAGACGCCATCTTTCCCTCTCATCATTTTAAGCATCTTCCATGAAGAGAAATTCCCTGATATTAAAACTTTTCCGGCTTTTCTATCTTTATATGTGAAAAGAAGACCCTCTGAAATTACCGGCTTCCCGGAGGAAACATTGTCCGCCATAACTACTGTTAGTTTTTCCGGCGAACCTGCATTTTTAAGCTGTGTGAGAGTATAGTAATAAACCAGTTTTTTATCGTACGGCATTGATGATGTTAAGATAACCGATAATAATATGACGCTGATAATTTTAAAAAACTTCATCCATATCCTCATTCTTGATGCTTATAATTACAAAAATAATCTTTTATCCGGCATTCCGGCATCTGACCAAAATGCGGCACTATATTCTCCATAATAAAACAACAAACCTGAGATATTTTCTGCCGCGAGTTTTTCGATAAAAACAAATTTTGCTCTGTACAAATTGATCATTCGATGATTATTATTGTCGTATTTTACTATTTTGGTTCAATTGTACATATTATATGTCGATATATACCTTAGAAATATTTATAATGAAATTTTTAAATTACGGTTTTTAAGATTAAAAGTTGATCCGATTGACCTTTTTACCCTGCCTGAAGGTATGATCGGGCCAATAATGATGATTTTAGCAGGATTATTCATTACTTGAAAAATTTTAATTGTATTTTTAATTTACAAAAAATATTATATGAATTATGTCTCTTGAATGAATAGTAGAAGTTACTGATTGAATTAAGGTATAAATTTTACCGCTGTACCAAGGTGCAGCGAATATTAAAATGAATACCCGTTTATTAAGCTGTTACTGAAATAATAATACCCGGAATAATTAATGGCTGTTAAAAAAGTTGAAATAAACTATACATCTGAAGAACTCTCTGAAATTAATCGAATAATTAATGTTATTACAGAAGCTGAGCCCACTCATCTGCAGGAGCCGGTTCAGCCTGTCATTAAACCCTCTTTAAGATCAGAGGCAGAGGATTTAACCAGCCACGATATAGAAGATATCGACTCAAATATGCCTTCTGACCTCGATATAGACTTTGAAGAATCTCTACCTGAAGAAGATTTATTTAATGAAGATGTTAAAGAAATCGGCGATGAGGAGATTGAAGATATTACCGATAATATTTCCGGATTTGATGACGAACCATCATCTGATATGGAAGAGATAACCTCTCTAACTGATTCAGATTTATCATTTATTGATGAACCGGCGGAAGAAC
>JBBRFT010000360.1:0-2984 GCA_038241375.1 Spirochaetota bacterium | reverse complement strand
ACAATAATCTCCGAATGTAAATAAATTATCAGACCCATTACATTGCAATCAATATTATTTTTTTAGTATTATTTTTAATGTCACACAGTATAAGCGCCCCCTCCGGGAGTCAGAGGCAAGCATTGTAATAATAGAGATTCCCAGGAATTCCTGATTAACCCGAAAAAATTATTTTTTTTAGTTGCCCGATCTCTTGTACAAATTTTAATCAGTTATAAATAAAACTATGTTAAAACCAGGGAATTTACTGATGAAAAAAAATATTCTATTCTGCGCAATCATCCTGTTCTATTCATCAATAACCGCCGCTCCGGTGAACAATAATCCCTGGGAATACTCCCGTACAATCTCAGATGTAAAAATATTCCAACGCCCCGGTCCAACGGATGGTATTTTTGAATTTCTTGCAATTACAACATTAAACATATCCGGAACTTCTATACAAAAGATAGTCATGGACATTCCAACTAACCGAAACTGGATGGCAGACTGTATACATTCGGAGTACATAACAAAAACCGATTCAGGCGAAATAATAGCTTACTACATTACAGCTCCCCCATGGCCGGTAAGCAGAAGAGACAGCATAGTAAAAATAAAATCTGAATTAGTATCAGGCCGTACAATTTTCACAATGAGTTCACTCCCGAAGGGTGAGGCGGAAAAGTATAAATCTGTAAATCCCGCATATGTCCGGATTTACATAATGGAGGGAGAGGTTACATTGAATACGATCAAAGAAGGGCAGACTGAAGTAAAATTTTCCGCCGCAGGGGAATCTGGAGGCGATGTGCCTCATTTTATAGTAAAGATGGGGGGATGGGTAATCCCGTTTAAAACTTTAACCGGATTAAGAAAATACTCACTCCTTTAAAAAAGATCTGTAACCCTCTTCCATTACCAGTTTATGATTAAACTGAAGCACCCTTCTCCCGAATGGAAGCATCTCTATAAATTTTAAAAACATATTGTCAGTGGTCACATTCCATTCAAAAACAGATTCCACAGAACTTCCATGACCATTAAGAATCCATGTCCCCTCCCCCTCCAGATCACCGCTTGCAGAAACTTTCAGCATTGTAAAAGGGGTAATCTCATCAACCAATACAGTAAACTCCAGTTTATAAAACATTGCTGCTCTGACCCTGCAGTCTATCCGGCTTCCTTGAATCAGTGAATCTTCATCGCCCTGAATAGCAACGTATCTGAAATATTTCCAGATGCGCGGCCATGACTCTACATCCGTAATTTTATCCCAGACCTCGCGGGGATTTTTATCAATTTGATATATGCTGGTAAAAATATAATTCTTCTTTTTCATTAGACCAAAAACTGACTTACTATGATTTAGTAAAGCATTAAAAATTTTCAGCAAGTCACGCCGGCTCTTTCTCTCTAAAGAGAAAGGTCGGTGTCGTTAAGTTAAAATTTTAATTATTTACTTTAAGCAACAACTATAACATTTAACGAATGAAACAGCATACAATCAGTCATTTCGAAGAAGCGATAGCGACTGAGAAATCTATTTCTTGCATTAATTTAAGACTTCTCACATACGTTCGAAATGACAATGTCTAATTCATCGTTAACTGCTCTAGCTTAGCACGTTGTGATTGCAGTCACTTTGTATATTTAGGATTTGATTTGCAATATTTATCCCATGTTTTTCCGGCGTATTCTTTAAATGATTCAGGTGCAGTTGTAAATTCAGATCCGAATTCTTTTTTTCCACTATCGGAATAGTATTCGGCTATATAATCTGTTCCTTTAATTGAATATTTTTCTCCATTTTCTATCATCATTAATTTCACGGTTCTTGGATTAATCTCAGATGCACAATTAAAATAATACATAAAGGATGCTTCACCAAAACTATCATCATCTAAATTTGTCACGGAAATAGATTCTTTATAAAAATCTCCTTCAAGAACAAAGGGTGGAGATGCACATGGGTTTTCGTTAAAATCCTGAACCAACCGGATTAACTTATATTTTTCAGCATCTGCACTGGCAAAATGGTACACTTTAAGATATCGTGTAAAATTGCCCATCCCTTCCTCGCCACCTTTCATTTTTTTAAAAACTTCTTTCGACGTAAAAACCAAAACATTATCGCCATTGGCATCATGCCATCTTTTTCCGTAAAGGAAGTTGCCGTCTACTTTTTCGAGCTTTTTTAAAACTTGTTTATCAAAATCAAGAACTTTAAATGGAGCGATTTTATTTACTCCGGATGCATTAACGTCCCCATTATTCTGATCTGCTTTTTTTATTTGATTGCATGAACAGAACGCAGCAGCAGCCAGAATTAATGTTATATATAATAAATTTTTCATAATTATTTCACCTTGTAGAAATTACAATTTTGAATTCGGAAAAATGCAAGCAAAATATTGGCCAGGACAAGTCTCATTCGATTAAATCTTGACATACTTCATCGTTTGTGTTAAATTCGTGATTATTTCTCTCCGTTATATTCCCGGCTTCACCATACTTATATGCCACACTCTGCAATGTTTTATTATCTGCTGGTGTTGTTCTCCGATTTCTCAATCTTCTCATTGCTGGTTCATATTTATTTTTCGGGCGTCGCCCTTCGCACTTTGGTCTATTGTTAAATATTCAGTAAACGCTCAGTGCCGGGCTTTCCGCTTATACTCCTCACGGGCGGAGTAAATTTTTATTAGTTTCTTACATACTTATTCCCGCCCGCTGCGGGGTAACGCTGCAATCCCTGACGCGATCATAATTATTTATATACAATAATCAGTTTCTAAAACTGTACAAAGTATCACGACACTTTTCCCGTTATCAGATTTGCGGTGTTATACACCTGCAGTATATTCTTTTCTTTGCTTGCCCAAAGAAAAGGAACCAAAAGGCAGAACGCAATCCGGACGTCCTGTCCGCGTTCTGCACTAGCGCATCCATGCGCGTCGAAAGGGCACCCTCAGGCGGCGGGGCCTGCGACTCATGCGCCGTCG
>JBBRFT010000359.1:0-3050 GCA_038241375.1 Spirochaetota bacterium | reverse complement strand
TATGGATGCGCCCTCCTGTATATTTTTAAGAGCCTGATCAATCTTTTCCTCAACAACTACATTGTTTACAATTTTTTTAACAATTTCAAATGATTTTATAAGATCTACTTTATTCGAAAGTAAAACCCCAAGATTGAGCGTAAACCTGTATACTATAATTTTATTATAGAGTCTGCTGGCAATAGGGATTTTCATCAAAAATTCATCTATTTTTCTTTTACCTTCAGCGGTAGACGAATATCTTTTATAAAAATAATAAAGTATGATTAATAATAGAGGTATTAATATCCAGAAATTTGTTAAAAAATTACTTAAACCTATTACAATTTTTGTAGGAAGAGGGAGTTCCCTGTTCTGTTCAATGAATATTTCAGAAATAGTAGGTATTATATTAACCAGTAAAAATATAACTATAAGCAGCGAAAACGTTAACATAAAAATAGGATACCAGAGTGCTGCCCGGATTTTATTTTTAAGAAAAACATTTTTTTCTTCCATATCCGCAAGTCTGGCGATAACCTCATCAAGAGAACCGAGATTCTCTCCAACCCTAATCATGTTAATGTACATTTCCGAGAATAAATCTCTGTGAAGAGTTAAAGTATTAGAAAATGATGATCCCTCTTCAATTTTTTCTTTAATATCTATAATAATATTTTTAAATATTTTATTATCAATCTGCTCAATAATATCATTAATGGCAACCATCAGAGGCATTCCGGCTTTTAAAAGAGTTGAGAGTTGTCTGGAAAAAAGCCCGACTTGCTTTTTAGCAGATTTTTTACGGAACTGCAGAAGTAGTCGATCTGTAAATTCTTTTATATTGAATTTCCCATGATCATTTTTTTTAACATCCTGATCTTTTATGGATGTAACATAAAGTCCCGATTTCTTTATTTTTTGTTTAGCGGCCAGTACAGTGGGAGCGTCTATATAATCTGATACTTCCTCTCCCTTGCTGTTTAGAGCCCTGTAGTAATAGAGCATATATTTTCTCCGGTATATATTAGCATACTCGCAGAACCTCTTCGAGCGTAGTAAGACCTTTCACAGCTTTTTGAACACCATCACGAAGAAGAGTAATCATACCTTCTTTAATTGCCTGCTCTTTAATACTTGATGCATCAGCACCGGTCATTACCATTTTTTTAATACTATCAGATATAATAAGCAATTCAAAAATACCAAGCCGTCCTGTATATCCGGTATTAAGACATTTATCACATCCCTTACCTTTGAACAGATTTCCTTTGCTGAGTATCGCTTTTGTAATACCCGCGCGATCAAGTTCCTGCGGTACAGGCTTGTATGGAGTGATACAGTGAGGACATATCTGCCGGACTAGTCTCTGAGCAAGGAAAGCGTTAACGGAAGATGATATAAGATAAGGCTCTATTCCCATATCAACAAGCCTTGTTACTCCCGAAGCAGCATCATTTGTATGAAGTGTTGAAAAAACTCTATGACCCGTTAATGCTGATTGAATGGCGATCTCTGCAGTCTCAAGATCACGTATTTCACCGATCATAATAATATCGGGATCCTGACGCAGGATTGACCTGAGACCGGCAGAAAAAGTAAGCCCGATTTTAGAACGTACCTGCATCTGACCAATGCCGGGAATCTGATACTCGATAGGATCTTCAACTGTAAGTATATTTACATCATCTCTGTTCAATCTGCTCAGGACACCATAAAGTGTGGTACTCTTACCGCTTCCGGTAGGTCCTGTGACCAGGACTACACCATGTGTAAGATCGATCAGATCATTGAAACGATCAAGAACATCCTTTGAAAAACCGATTGAATTTAAATCAAAGCTTATATCTGACTTATTTAAAAGTCTTAATACAATCCTTTCACCATAGTGAGTGGGGAAAATCGAAACTCGTATGTCTACTTCTTTGCCGCCTATTTTGATCTGAATCCTGCCATCCTGCGGCATTCTGTTTTCAGCAATATTCAGGTTTGACATAATTTTTATACGTGAGATAACAGAGTCCTGATATTTTTTCGGGGGGGTAAACATTCTGTAAAGTATACCATCAATTCGAAAACGAACAATAAGTTCTTTTTCATACACTTCGAAATGGATGTCACTTGCTCTTTCACTCACAGCCTGTCTTATGATAGTATTTACAAGACGGATTATCGGAGCATCATTTGCCATGTCAAGAATATCAGATGTCTCTGAAGACGTTCTTGAAAGTATTTCAAAATCGGATTCTTCAAGATTTTCTATAATTTGATTTGTTGTGGCAGACTCAACTAATTCAAAATGTGTATTGATTAATTTCAGGATTTCATTTTTAGTCGTAAGAACTGTTTTAAAAATATTACCTTTAAATAACAGCTTCAGATCATCAAGCGGCTGAATATTCAATACATCTGTTATTGCAATTTTTATAACACCCTTTTCTGAATCAAAAGGAGCCAGAAGATTGCTCTTTAAAAAATTAACAGGGAGCCCCTTGAATAGCAGATCACCATCATGATAATCTATATGTGATTTAAATTCAACACCATTCTGAACAGCTAAAGATTCAAGCAGATCACTTTCAGATAAATATCCTTTTTTGATAAGCAATTCGCCAATCCGCTGATCTGAATTCTGCTGAAGGAGTAAAACCTCCTGTAAATTTTCAGCAGAAATTTTGCCCTTTTCTATTAATATCTTACCAATCTGTTTATTCTTCATCAATGACATATTCTTACTTTCTGCTTTCTTCCTGAATCTTTTTCATTTCCTGCTGTTTCTCTTCAGTAATTTTTTTAATCTTCTCCGGATCAGTTACAACTCGTGGCGTTATAAATACTAACAAATTTGTTTTTTTATTCTCTTTTGATTTATTTTTAAAGAACCAGCCAAGAAGAGGAATATCCCCCAGTAGTGGAACTTTTGTTTCAGTTTCAGAAACTGAATTTCTCATGAGACCGCCGACAACAATAGTTGAACCGTCTCTGATTGAAATTTTAGTTTTGATATCACGTTTTGCCAGATCAGGTGGGATTACTATACTGGTTGAAGTGGTAGTTGTAGTACCAAGTAC
>JBBRFT010000358.1:0-3050 GCA_038241375.1 Spirochaetota bacterium | reverse complement strand
TATTAAGAAAAATTTCTTCTATTCCGGGAACCTTCAGCGCCTCTTCAAGACCTGAAATCTTTTTAACAACGCCAGGCTTGCAGATAATAGCTCTTTCAATCGCTACTTTATTGAACACCGGCTCCAGATTACCCGGCTCATGCCCTAGAGATACTTCTATCATCGCCTTCATCAAATCAACACCGGAGGAGAGAGGATAAGTATATGAAGACATAAATCCCCCTGACAGTCTGGCGGCAATCTCTCCGATCATTGCACCACTCTTTGTTACTTTAATATCACCTTTGGCCGCACCCGTCGTTAGACCGAGAGCTTTTATCCCCCGACGCATTACATCACAGGCATCTTCAAGCATCTCAATCTTCAAATGAGACGGCATGGTATGTCCGGTTTCGACAAAGTTCGGAGGATATTCAATAATACGATCTGCCACTCCGGTGATTGTAATCTCTTCATTAAAAATTATAGCATCAATTGAAAGCTCAGGTCCATCCATGAACTGTTCAACAATAAGTTCCCCGCTTGGAGACGCGCTCTTGGCAAATTTAAACGCATCAGCTACCAGATTGGCATTATCAATCCTCATTACACCTCTGGCTCCCATATTGTCTGAAGGTTTCATAACAACGGGAAATCCGAGAATCTTACACCCCTTCTTTGCATCAGACAAAGTCCATACGGGCAGAAAAGCAGGTGATGGTATATTTTGTTCTTTAAATCTCATTCTCATTTTAAGTTTATTTGTCGCAGCTTCAGCATCTTCAAATTTTATCCCCGGCAGATCCAGAGCATTGGCAACTGCGGCAACCGTCATTGAAGCATCTGTCCCCACGGTAAGAACGCCGCTGATAGGTGTAATCTCATTCTGCCTTTTGGCAACTCTCACCGAGCCCTGAATATCCCTGGTGCTCATTACAATCGGAATATCGGCATCTTTCATACCGATAGCATCAGGATTATAATCTGTAACTATTACCTGATACCCCATCTTCTTCGCTGTAGTAATAACAGGAGTCTGAAGCAGCCCGCCGCCGATAATCATAATTGTTTTTTTCACAGGTACACTCCGGGTATTTTATGTCTCATAAGTATACAATGAGACATAAAATCAGTCAATTAAAATCTTATATTTATTTTAAAATGAAAGTAACTGATCATAAACCTGCAGTAAAATTGTTCTCATCGCAGCTCACAGCAGAGGATATAATTTTCCACACTATTCCCAAACCTGAAAATGTGTTGAAAATAACCCTTCTGTCACCTACAATGACTAATCGTACATATTCTATTATTTTGTCTGGAACATTATCCGGAGGACTTATGAACAGAAACCTCACTCTCGAGGCTACAAGGCTCACAGAACTTGCGGCACTCTACGCAAGCAGACACATGGGAAAAGGGGACGATGATTTATGCTATCGTGCTTCAGATGAAGCCATGTGGAAACTGCTTGAGAGTCTGGATATAGACGGAGAGATTGCCATAGGAGCATCAAATAAAGACCTGCATCTTTACGACAATAGAAAAGTCGGTTCCGGAGACGGGATGAAGGTGGATATTGCGGTTAAGCCTCTTGAAGGGAAAAGAACATGCGCCATGGGGGGACACAACTCAATTTCAGTTGTTGCCTTTGGCGGAAGAAACGCATTTATGAAAATGCCGCCGAGTCTTATGCATAAAATTGCAGTAGGACCCGACGCAAAGGGTGTTGTCGATATCAATCAGCCTCCGGACATTAATATTAAAAGAGTTGCAAGAGCCAAAGGAAAATACATTGAAGATATAACAGTCTGTGTTCTGGACAGAGATGTAAACTACCAGATGATCGATGATATACGTAAATGCGGGGCAAGAATCAAGTTTATTACAGATGGTGACGTATCAGGAGTAATCTCTACTGCTATTGAAAATACTTCCATTGACATATTCATGGGGATTGGCGGAGCGAAAGAGGCAGTTATTTCAGCTGCAGGGCTGAAATGCCTTGGCGGGGATATGCAGGCTAAAATATATTATAACGATTATTTCGAAAAGACAGTGGCTGAAAATCTCGGCAGAGGAGATGCCGATAAAATCTATAAGATAAAAGATCTTGTAAAAACTGATGATATTCTTATATCAATAACGGGAGTTACCGATGGAGTTTTACTCCCGGGAGTTCAGTATTTTTCAGGCGGAGCAAAAACTAACTCAATTGTTATCAGACAGCAGACTCACACTATCAGATTTATAAACGCCATACATCAGTTCGACTACAAACCGATATTCGATAAATAGGAGCATTACATTTGAATAATCATGCCCTGATTGACATTTCAATTATATTTAAAATTACCGATGAAATTACTCCAAGAAAAGGGCTGGAAGAACTTTATATATCTATAGTTGAAATAGCAAAAGACATACTTGAAGCTGAAGCGGCATCTCTCCTTCTTTATCAGCAGAATGAAAACCTCCTCTATTTCAGATCCACAACCGATGAGGGGATGAAAGATATGCTAGGTATAAGTATACCTGAAAATTCAGGCTTTGCATGGAATGTCTTCAACAGCAGGCAATCATTAATAGTAAACGATGTAAACACCGATGAACGGTTTTATAAAGGAATTGATTTAGATACAGGTTTTACTACAAGAAATATTATCTGTACCCCCATGATGGCAAGAGACGAATTTGTCGGAGTACTGGAAATAGTAAATAAAAAAAAGGGGGAGGATTTTTCCTCTCTCGACATGAGACTTATAGAAGTTCTAGCCACAATATCCGCTTCATCAATAACAAACAGGCTCCTCTATGAAGATCTTAAAAAACGGGTGGAGGAACTTAACGCGCTTTATGAACTATCACGGTCAGTCGCACTAGTTGACAATGAAAGAGATTTTTTCCATAATGTTATGACTACTCTTGCTGAATCACTCCATGTAGAGAGAGCTTCTCTTATTCTATTTGTTCCTGAAAGAAAAAGACTTGAGGTAGTAGCAGTTTACGGTTCAAGCATCCCTACCGGAGCAGTGGTGCCGGATGATTCAATAGCTGCGCATGTTTTCAAG
>JBBRFT010000357.1:0-3062 GCA_038241375.1 Spirochaetota bacterium | reverse complement strand
GGTTTATTGAACTGGCATCTCCTTATGGTATAAAAGAGTCAATGCGGACTGGACTGGTATCAATTCTCAAAGAGAGAGATTGATCAATTACACCGGATAGTAACTGCCCGGAAACATGATAGAATTTTATATCCGTCAGATATTTACAGAGCCCAATGGCGGCGATTGGTAAGCAGAGCCGAACCATCGCCCTTTAATAAGCCCCGCAGGGCTTCCTGCTGTTTCAAAAATAAAGTTTTGAAACAGCCCATAATTTATGTTTTAAACATTTACAAAATATATAACGAATTTAAGGAGATAAAACAATGGCAAAGATGTATTATGAAGCCGATGCCGATATCAGTTTATTGAAAGATAAGACAATAGCTGTAATAGGTTACGGAAGCCAGGGACATTCACAGGCTCAGAATTTAAGAGACAGCGGTCTCAATGTTATCATAGCAGAAGTTGAAGGAACAGATAACTACAAACTTGCAGTATCACACAATTTTAAACCGATGACCGCAAGGGAAGCAGCTGAAAAAGCTGATCTTATCCAGATACTTGCACCGGACCACATTCAGGAAAAAATATACAGAGAGGACATCGCCCCTGTAATGAAAGCCGGCAAAACTCTTGTATTCTCACATGGTTTCAACATCCACTTTGACAGAATTGATGCGCCGAAAGAGTGTGACGTAATAATGATCGCGCCAAAAGGCCCCGGTCACCTTGTAAGAAGTGAATACGAAAAAGGGGGCGGAGTTCCCGGACTTATTGCTATCCACAATGACGCAACAGGAAAAGCAAAAGATATCGCTCTTGCTTACGCAGATGGTATCGGAGCAACAAGAGCCGGTGTTATCGAAACAACATTTAAAGAAGAGACAGAGACAGACCTCTTCGGAGAGCAGGCAGTATTATGCGGAGGAGCTTCAGAACTTGTTAAAGCAGGTTTCGAAACTCTTGTAAACGCAGGATACCAGCCGGAAATAGCATACTTCGAGTGTCTTCACGAACTCAAACTGATAGTTGACCTCTTCTACCAGGGCGGAATCAACTACATGAGATATTCTGTTTCTGATACAGCAGAATATGGAGACTATGTTAGCGGTCCGAGAATTGTAACAGCAGAGACAAAGAAAACAATGGAAAAAATCCTCCACGAAATTCAGGACGGAACTTTTGCTAAAAACTGGATCGAAGAAAATGAGAAAGGACGTCCCTTCTTCAATAAAGTAAGAGAAGAGCAGAAAAACCACCAGATTGAAAAGGTAGGATTCGATCTTAGAAAAATGATGAAATGGATTAACAGTAAATAACACTCAGCCCAGCCCAGCCCCCTAAATCCCCCGGAGGGGGACTTAAAGGATTATCCTGTTGCAGCATAAACACTTACAGGATTAACTTCAAGTCCCGCTCCAGGATCTGGAGGTAAAGTCTTTATACCCCGGAATCTGTCATTGCCCCAGCTGATAACAGAAGAAATTAATAATTCTATATATTCCCATAACAACGCATACAATAGACGGTTGACCATGTTTTTTACCTCAATGTATTTCAGTGTATCTCAATCAAAGTATCCCTGAATCTTGTTGTATAAAGCCTGATATTTCCAGCAACTTCAGTACATTTTAATGAATCTCAACATATTTCACTCCTTGTCTTTCTGAAAAGTACACAACAAATACAGTAATTTTTCAGATAAGTAAACTCTTCTTATATGCGTTGAAAATGATTATTAGTAGCGTAAAAAAATACTTAATATTTACAGATTGAGCCGTGTTTACCTTTCTCCTTCTTAAATACCATGACCAGAGCAGCTGAGCTTTTTTTGATTAGGATTTATAGATTTGCCTGATTTTAAGATAAAAAGAGTTGACTATGTAACTTGTTTTGATTACATTATAAAATATGTTTAATGTAAGAGTAAATAAAAAATCCCAGAAGAATATTGAGAAGATGCCTGCAGGTATAAAGGATATTATGGCATTTTTAATTGAAGACTTAACTAATAAAGGCCCAATATTAAAAGACTGGGCTAATTTCAGTAAACTGGAAGATAATAAATATCACTGTCATCTATCTTATAAATGGATTGCTTGCTGGCAAAATGAAAAAAATTCTATAATAATCGAGGTGTATTATGCAGGTTCACGTGAAAACGCCCCATATTAAAATTGATATTGAAGGGGAGATCCCTGAATCAATTCTGGCAATCGTTAAAAAAGAATATGGTACAAAAGTAAAGATTGCAAATGATAACGATGAGTACATTTCAGCTACTGAAACGGAATGGTATAAAAAAACTATGGCAGATATGACCCCGGCACGGGCTATGAAGGCATATAGATTATCCCGAGGTATGACTCAGATAGAGTTAGGAAAAGAGCTGGGAGATGTGCCAAGACAGCATATTTCAAATATGGAAAAGGGGATCAGAAAGATAAATATTGAACTGGCAAAGAAACTATCACGAATTTTCAAAGTCTCTGTAGAAAAGTTCATTTAGCTTTGTTAAAGTTGAAAAAGGGTGAACAAAAACACTAAGTTAAATCTCTTTTTCAAAATTTTAAAATATCTCCGTATAACAATTATTATAATTAATTTAAAATAACATTTACAGCTAGGCTCTCCTATGATGTCATAAGATAAAGATTTATTGTTTTCAAAGAATTCAGATAAATAGAGCAGCGGCTTTTCAAGTATTCCGGCACTTACAAGATAGAGGGTGATAAGAATAGGATTACTATGTGAAGATGCAAAAGCTGGGAATTTTGTTCTGACAGCTGACTCTTTGAAGTTTACTTTTCGCAAACTACCTGTTCAATTTCTCAATTTCTGAAGTAGGCAGTCCGGTAATTTCAGAAATCTCTTTTACAGATGTCTTTTTTTTCAATAAATTCCGTGCTGTTTCTATTTTACCTTCAATTTTACCCTGCTCAAACTGAAGCTTGTCACGTTTTTTTAGTGTTGTAGAAAGCATATCTTTTACCTCTTCAATTTCTATAATACTGTTTTCTATCTTGTCAGATATTTCGTCATTTCCGTAGAAGAAATGTTTAATCCATTTTCTAAAAAGT
>JBBRFT010000356.1:0-3067 GCA_038241375.1 Spirochaetota bacterium | reverse complement strand
GAGAAGCAGTTGAAACCGTAATATACCTTTATGAAGTCGCAAAAGTAAAAGATAAATACGATCTTATGAAATATGATTCATCCGGTGCAGTATCAACCGGTATGTTTGATGAAGAATGGCTCCGCCTTGTGGTTAAAATGGCAACCGGCAGCGGTAAGACAAAAGTAATGTCCCTTATTATTACCTGGTGTTATTTTCATAAAACTTATGAATCCGATTCAAAACTATCTACAAATTTTCTGGTAATCGCTCCAAATATAATTGTTCTCGATCGTTTGCGTGCAGATTTTGACGGATTAAAAATATTCTGGAATGATCCGCTTCTCCCTGACAATGGTTATGACGGTCAGTATTGGCAGGATGATTTTCAGATAACACTGCATATACAGGATGATGTTTCTATCATACGTAAATCGGGTAATATATTCTTAACCAATATTCACCGTGTATATTCCGGAACAGATATCGAACCAACTTTTGAGGACGAAAACCTTGAAGATTATTTTTTAGGTAAACGCCCTGTTGGAAAAACAAACGATTCAAAGATTGATCTCGGAGTTATTGTCCGGGAGATTGATGAACTAATTGTAATAAATGATGAAGCTCATCATATCCATGATCCGCGTCTGGCCTGGTTCCGTTCCATTGCTGATATTCATAATCGCTTAAAACAGAAAGATCATTTTCTTTCTTTGCAAATAGATGTAACAGCAACACCGAAGCATACTAACGGGGGGATCTTCGTTCAAACAGTAAGTGATTATCCCCTGGTCGAAGCTATTACTCAGAATGTTGTAAAACACCCAATATTACCCGATTCTGCAAGCCGGGCAAAATTATCCGAAAGAACAAGTTCTAAATATACAGAAAAGTACGCTGATTATATTGCACTCGGTGTTGAGGAGTGGCGGAAGTCATATCATGAACACGAAAAGCTCGGCAAAAAATCGGTTTTATTTATTATGACCGAAGATACAAAAAACTGCGATGATGTTGCGAAATATCTTGAAGGAACTTATTCTGATTTAAAAGATGCAGTTCTTGTAATCCATACAAAAAACAATGGTGAATTCTACGAATCAGATACCGGTAAGAATAAAGACGAGCTCGATATATTGCGTAAAGCATCCAATGAAATAGACAGCTGGGAAAGCCCTTATAAAGCAATAGTTTCAGTTCTTGTACTAAAAGAAGGCTGGGATGTCCGGAACGTCACAACTATTGTCGGGATAAGAGCCTATGCAGCTAAAAGCAATATATTGCCGGAACAAACCCTTGGCCGTGGCTTAAGAAGAATGTATCCCGGTGAAGATACAACTGAATATGTAAGTGTTGTTGGAACCGAGGCATTTATGAACTTTGTTGAATCTATCCAGAGTGAAGGTGTTGAACTGGAACGCAAACCAATGGGTACAGGTACAGCACCAAAAGCACCTATCATCATTGAAATTGATAATGAAAATAAAAAGAAAGACTTAGATAAACTTAACATGGAAATCCCTGTTCTCTCGCCTCGAATTTACAGAGAATATAAAAGCCTTGAAAAACTTGATCCCGGTTCTTTCAAGACCGTAAAAGTAAAATATAAAGAATTCACAGATGAAGAAAAACGGGAGATTGTTTTCAAAGATATTACAACAGGTGAGATCAATCATACGACTATACTTGAAGAAAGCAGCGTAACTGATTTCCGTAATGTTTTAGGTTATTTCACACAGATAATAATGAAAGACTTACGGCTTGTCAGCGGTTATGATATTTTATATGGAAAAATGAAGGAATTTGTATCCCAACACCTTTTCACAAAAGAAGTTGAGATTGATGATTTAAATACTCTTAGAAATCTATCAGAACTTGAAGCAACCAGGACAATTATTGAAACATTTAAAAAGAAAATAAATGAGCTTACAGTACAGGACAAAGGAAGTGCTGAGATTCGGGACTATATAAAACTCAATCATACCCGCCCCTTCGTAGTTAAAGAACAGGGTTTTCTAATTCCGCAGAAAAGTATATTCAATAAAATAATTGGGGATAGCCATCTGGAGCTGCTTTTCGCATCATTCCTTGAGAAATGTCCCGATGTAGTTTCTTATGCTAAAAATTATATGGCTGTGCATTTTCATATCGATTATGTAAACGCAGATGGAAATATTTCAAATTACTATCCTGATTTTTTTGTTAAGACTGTTGATAATAATATTTATATCATAGAAACAAAGGGGCTTGAAGATTTAGATGTACCGCTTAAAACGGCTCGTTTAAAAGAATGGTGTGCAGACATTAATGCTTCGCAGAAAAAAGTAAAATATGATTTTGTTTTTGTCGATGAAGAAGGCTTTAATAAATATAAACCAGAAAGTTTTTCCAGTCTTGTATCTAATTTTATAAAGTACAAAGATGAATAGATTGTTATATGAAAGAATAGTCACAGAACTGGAATCATTCGTAGAAACTTTTTTAACCGGAATGAATTATTAAATTATGCAGATCGAAAAAGCTTTTACAGAAATAAAATCACTCATAGACAAATCCCGCTATGATGCACTTAAAACTGTAAATACGGAACTTGTAACGCTTTATTGGCAAATCGGCCAGTTTATAACCGATCAATTGAAGAACTCCTCCTGGGGCGAAAAGACAATTGACCAGCTCTCTGAATATCTCATCGGGCATGGTCCCGATTATAAAGGATTTAACCGACGCAACCTTTACCGGATGAAGCAGTTTTACGAAGCATATACTGATTATGAAATTGTGTCAGCACTGCTGACACAATTAAGCTGGACTAATCATCTCCTTATTCTGTCTAAAACAAAAACACCGGAAGAACGTAATTTCTATATTAATCTTGCTGTAAAAGAAAAATACTCCTCACGCGAACTCGAACGCCAGCTCGATTCAGCTGTATATGAACGGTCAATGCTGTCACAAAAAAATACTCTGCCGGTATCCGTATCCGGTAAGAAATCGGATAGAGTATTTAAAGACAGCTATGTATTTGAGTTCCTGGGACTTCCGGAAGATCATTCTGAAAGTGAATTACAGAAAAATCTTATAAAAAATC
>JBBRFT010000355.1:0-3122 GCA_038241375.1 Spirochaetota bacterium | reverse complement strand
TCATCTCTCTTACGGAAAATGTTGAAATACCCCGTTTTTTTTCTCTGCCCGATAATCTGTTTAAAAACGAAAACTCTTCAACAATATTCAGTATTTTTTTTCCGTTTCTTTCAATTGTTTCAAGATAGGAGTTTTCATCAGGAGTAAACCTGCCGGTACTGCTGCGGAGAAGTACACTGGAAAGATTAATAACGGGATTGAGCGAATTCTTAATTTCATGTGCAACCGCAGAGAATAACTCTTTATTTTTTAAATGATTTCTTTCCACGGGCTGTCTCTTTATGTTATATTAAGAGTTTTTTTCATAAGATAAAGTATATTATAAAACACAGTAATCCCGCCAGTAAATCTCTCTTTTATTATACTGCTTTCCATTTGATCAATCTCAATTTTAAGCCCTTTTATCCTGTTGTCAATCTCCTTATGTATTTTAACAGCTTCATCCAGACCGAGAGTAGAGACAATCTCTGACATCTGGTCTTTGATTGAAGATATATTTGTAAACATCTCCCTGTAACGGCGTTTTAGTTCATTATCCATATTGCGCACAAGAACCTCAACAATTGAGATACGCACAATCCTATAACCTATCTGCACCTGAGCTGAATCTCCATGCGAAACAGAATCGGGATAGAGTTCACAGTAAACCTCCCCGAGGCTGACCATTGAGTCCATTCCAAAATCAAACTCGCCGTTCACTTTAAGCAGAGATTCCCTGAATAGATCGGGATCTTTTGTGTCTTTAAGAATTTCACAAATCATCTGATTCATATCAACCTGCCGGGAGTTTTATTAAAAATTCAGTTCCGTTGCCCGGAATACTGTGAACCGTTATACGCCCATTATGTCTTTCAATTATACCATATATTACAGCAAGGCCAAGGCCCGTCCCTTTCCCCGGTTCCTTTGTAGTAAAAAACGGATCAAATATTTTACCGAGATTCTCCGGTGAAATCCCCGCTCCGCTGTCTTTGAATGAGATATAAACACAGTTCTCATCTTTATTCAGATATGTCTCAACTTTAAGTTCACCGCCATCGGGCATAGCATCCGCGGCGTTCAGAGCCAGATTATTTATAACAGACTTCATCTGATTAACATCAACAAATATTTCCGGAATTCCTTCTGATAAAAGTTTTGTCAGCTTAACCTTTCTAAAACTTACGTGTTTTTCAATTATTGCCAAAGCGCTATTTAGAGTTTTATTTAAATCAACATTTTCTTTCTCAAGTCTGGTTTCCCGTGCGAAATCAAGAACTTCTTTAACAATTTTCCTGCAACGGAGGGTTTCATCAATAATAACATTCAGATCATCAACATACTCAGTACCGGCAAGATCATCCTTCAGCATACTGCTGTAAGTTAAAACTCCCGTAAGAGGATTATTTATTTCATGTGCGATTCCAGCAGCAAGCCTTCCCAGTGATGCCAGTTTTTCCGACTGCGCAAGCTGATTATGAGCTGTCTCCTTAATCTTCATATCACGGTCAAATATCGCATCTATCATCCTGTTGAATGCTTCTGATAAATGACTCAATTCACTTTCACGGAATACTCTTATTTTTTTACTGTAATTTCCGCCGGCAATAACATCCGACGCCTTAACAACTTCATTGATCGGTTTAACAATTCTATTAATAAGATATAAAGCAATTACAGCAGCACACACTGCGGTCATCAGGCTTATAAACAGGAAATACTTAATAGTGCTATTTTTAATTTTATCAAAACGATCCTGCGGTACACCGACATAGAGGATTCCGATTATAGCATTATTAGTATCATAAATCGGAGTATAAGCGGCAAGAAACCACCGGCTTACGACAAACGCCCGGTCAACCCAGTCTTCGCCTCTATCAAAAACACTTTCGTAAACCTTTGATGAAACCTGTGTTCCTGTAGATCTTGTACCGTCACTTCGTACAACGTTAGTGGATACCCTTATATCATCAAGAAATATCGTAGCCTTCCCCGTGGTGTAATCTGTTACGTCATCCGAATGAAAAACAAGATTTTTTATTTTATCTACAATTTCAAAATTATTATTTACTATAAATGCGCCATAAACAATACCAACCATTTTACCATTTGAAAACATCGGAGTTGCAGCATTAAGAACAAGTGCCCTGTCCTCATGATCTTTAGTGATATGTCTCCCCATCTCGGTAGGTATAACTTTAACAAGAGCCTTATCCACGATGTCTTCGCCCTCTTTAACAAGTGTATCCCTGGTAAGTATTCCCGATCCTGAAGAGGATCTTGATGTTTTAACAACCTGTCTTATACACTGAATGTCCAGGGCTGAATCTCCAGCAAAGCCGGTATTATTTATCCTGAGCAATACCTTGCCTTTACTGTCTGTTATAAGAATAATATCCGCGCCGATCCAGTCTTTTAATCTTAGAAATTTTGACTGGAGAAAACTCAGACTGCGGGTCTCTACGGCTCTGCTCATATAATCAAGAGTACCGATATAATCCAAAGTCATCTGAATCTGAAAAAGTCTGTTGTTGTAGATATACTGCGCAGTTTTCAAATCACTTCTTACTGATTCGTAGGCCTGATCAATTATACCACGATTAATAATTCTGTAGCCTGCAAAAATTGAGGACACACCAGTCAATACCACCACAAAAATAAATCCGAGCATCAGTTTATTTTTTATGCTATTCTGAATAACTAATTTCTTTTTATCCATAATATCCCTGCGGGGAAACTCCGTTTAAAACTTATTTATCAATAAAAAGTTATTGATAATTTATTAAAGTAATAATCAATTATTACTCTTACCAGTCAAGAACAAAGTGATTTCAGTTATTTTCTAATAAAATTAAAAATCTCATGAACCCTAAAAAATTATATTATGGATTGAATATGACAACTATAAAAAAAAGACCTATTGAATATTATGATTATAAAAATGAAAATAATCAGACTGCAGTAAAT
Source organism: Spirochaetota bacterium (assembly GCA_038241375.1). Classification (GTDB taxonomy): domain Bacteria; phylum Spirochaetota; class UBA4802; order UBA4802; family UBA5550; genus WRGT01. Next base: position 176 of record JBBRFT010000355.1, on the reverse strand, counting down.
GCTGAATCAAACGATAAAATCGAATTTATAAATAATAAAATAGCCTCACTCCAAAGCCTTGAGGAGATTATCGATTTTCTTTTTGTAAACATAAAGGGGATTATTCCATGCGACCGGATTGCAGTTTCGTTCTTTGAAGAAAACGGTAAACGTATGACAATATATTATGTAAAAGC
>JBBRFT010000354.1:0-3158 GCA_038241375.1 Spirochaetota bacterium | reverse complement strand
CAGATTTCAGAACCGATGCTCCCCCCTGCACCTGTGATTAAAACAGTTTTACCGGAGAAAAAATTCTCCATAAGATCAAGCTCAATATTAAATTCATCACGATCAAGAAGCTCAGAATAGGAAAACTCACGAAGTGACGGGAATATAGGAACAGAATCGAAAAACTTCTCCGCAGACGGGACAAATGAAAGATTTATATTTCTGTCAAAGGCCAGAACATCGGAAACAATTTTATTTATAAACGAAGATGACGCCGATGGAATTGAAATCATTACATCGGAAATATTAAGTTCACCGCATATTGAGCCGATAGAGCTCACCGGACCGTAGACTTTTAAATCTGCGGCATAATCTCCGATCTTTGATTTATCATCATCGATAAATCCCGCCACGGCGTTTCCAAGTCCCCTTTGCCGAAGATCCCCGGCAAGTGCAATTCCGGCTTCACCGGCTCCGACGATAAGTATGCTGTTTAATTTTTTCATTTATAATATATTTCCGGTTATTTTATTTCCCCTGTTACTCCCCGCCCCTATCCGCCCCAAGGGCACCTTTCCCCATGAATGGGAGAAAGGAAAACACAGAAAGTCACAGATTCTTCTCCTCCCATTCATGGGGGAGATGGCCTGCGGCCAGAGGGGGCGGAACAGTTTTCTTTATAATCGATTCCTCTCCAGTACTTCCAGCACATTCTCAATCACATAATCTATCTCATTATCAGACATCCCCGGCCATATGGGGAGCGAAACTTCACGCGAAAAGATATCTTCACATGCAGGGAAGTCTTTATTTGTATATCCGGAATCTTTAAACACCGAGAATCTGTACATGGGGATATAATGAACGCTTGTTCCTATATCGCGATTCTTCAGTTCTACAATAAATTCATTTCTATCAATCTTTAACTTGTCGAGTTTAAGTCTTACAGGATAAAGATGCCATGCACATTCATTCTCATCTCTCACATGCCAGAGATCAAGAAGATCTGTTTTACTGAATGCATTATGATATTTTAAAGCAATTGATTTTCTTGCAAGATTCATTTCATGGCATTTCTTAAGCTGCTCAACACCGATAGCTGATGCTATATCTGTTATATTATACTTATACCCAGCCTCGGAGACATCGTACTCCCAGGAACCTTTGTCGGAGTATCTATTCCAGGCATCCTTTGTAATTCCGTGAAGACGGAGCCTGCGCATTCTGTCAGCCCACTGGACATTCTCAGTGGTAATCATCCCCCCCTCGCCTGTGGTGAGAGTTTTAGTGGCGTAAAAGCTGAAGCATGTAATGTCTCCGATAGTCCCGATCATCCGCCCCTTGTAGAGAGTCGGGAGAGCGTGGGCTGCATCTTCTATTACTACAAGATTATGCTTCCGGGCTATGTTCATGATAGCTTCCATATCACAGCTCTCGCCTCCGTAATGAACCGGAATGACTGCCTTTGTTCTGAAAGAAACCTTTTTTTCAATTTCAGATGGATCAATTAAAAAGCCGTCTTTAATGACATCACACAGAACCGGAACCGCGCCGAGATAGGTTATAATCTCCCATGTTGCAATAAAAGTCATAGCAGGTATAATCACCTCATCACCGGCTTTAATACCGGCAGCTTTTAGTGCCAGATGAAGCGCCGCCGTGCATGAATTGACTGCTATTGAACTTGATGCACCGGTATAAGCGGAAAAATTACGCTCAAACTCAAAGGTTTTTTCACCCATGGTGAGCCATCCGCTTCGAATTACTTCAGATGCGGCATCAATCTCTTCACTGCTTAGTTCGGCTTTATGGAATGGTATTTTCATGGGGTATTCTCTAGGGATTATTTTTGTTATAACTTCTATCTCATTAAAAGCAGGACTAATAAAATATTAAAAAACAAACTCATTCTATCAATAGTGAAATTCTTTCATAAATATTTTTCGCGTATTCATAAAACATTTTAGCATCTTCAACATCGGGCTTACCATAAGGAAGTAATCCCAAATCTCCCGGATATCTGGATTCGATGTAAAGTATGTTCAAGCTGTCAAGAATATCATCATTTTCAATCATTACATATTCCGACACTAATACTTTCAACTGAATCAGGTCATGTTTTTTTGGAACTTTACAGTTGTTATATTCAAGAATAGCTTTGAGAGATTTCTCAACTGCCTGCTGCGCATGAAATGCTGTCATCTGGGTAAGATTTGCATTATCAATAATTTCTTCAATCAAAATTAAATCATCAGACGCAGATTTCAGCCATTCATTTGCCATTTTTTTATTCATATGAGGGAAATCCCGTTTTTAATTATCTCTTTTGAAAATGAACTATCCAGTTCAAAAAATTTTTCGTTCATCTGTTTTGTATGAACGATCAGATCTATCGGTACATCACTCCTTATATTTCTTATTTCTCTGGATATTTTCAAATATATCTCGTTTTTTTCACGCCAGTTCGCAGGAATAAAATCGTCTTTAGTAACTACATATAAATCTATATCACTTTCATCGGTCGGATTACCATTAGCATAACTGCCGAATAAAACCAATTTTTCAAGATCCAGCGATTTTAATGCTCCAACTATTCTATTCTTTATTTCATCTGAAAGTTTCATATTACAATTACAGACATTAGATTAAACTTAAGTCAAGTTAAATTCCATAGCTATCACTGTAATTCTTGACAACATTCGTTTTGTCTTTCGAATATAAAGTATAATTACAGAGAAATTTATAATGGCGCCATTAGCAAAAAAGAAGGAATATCTGACAGAGAACGAAACTCTTGAAAGCAGAGTACTTATAGGGCTGAAAATAGATCCTGCCGGAGTCCGGGATAAATAATAACTCTACAGATACTCACTGATAGAATCGATAACTTCCTCCACAGAAATATCCTTCATACACTGGAAATTATAATCACATTTTATTTTTACTTTATTCTTTATGCATGGAGAGCAGCTTAACTTTTTGTAAATTGTTTTGTAAACCAGATCATCAGATTTAGGGATTCTATCGACAGGATTAACCGGACCAAACAGCGCAACAACCGGTGTCTTCAAACAGTACGAAATATGAAAAAAGAAAGTATCCATAGACACAACAACAGCAGCGTTCTGTATAAGGAAAAGTAACTCTTTAAAATTTGTTTTATTAACCAGATCAACAAC
>JBBRFT010000353.1:0-3164 GCA_038241375.1 Spirochaetota bacterium | reverse complement strand
TCATTTTTCTCTTCATCATAACCCCATGAGAAGAAGGGCCATAGTACCGTATGTGATTTCATTGTCTCTTTCCTGTTCCACTTCCTGCCGTAAAATGGGAAGAAGAAAAATGTATATCTCTCATCATCCTTAAGATAGAGTTCACGGTAATTTATTAAAAGAAGATACTGATAATTATCATACCAACCTTTTTTGCTATTGTGAGCGTAAAACGGGAGAAATCGAAAATCCTCCCTCTTGTCCCCCTTACCCCATGCAATGAAAGGCCAGAATAGAGCTGTCCCGTTATAATCCTTATTTTCAAACTCGGTATAAACAGGAATTAAAGAAGCAAGCGCAAAGAGAGCCGCCTGCATCGAAAAAATCGCAGGGTGATATATAAAAAAAAGCGAGATTCCGGGGAAAACATAGGGGGAGATTCGATCATAACCGAACTTCCCATGGATACTCCCGCCGATGGGATAAATAAACAGATACTTATCCTTCTCTCTATCACCGCTTCCATATAGAAAGAGTGGAAACAGCCCGTTGTCATAATCTTTATTATTACCGGGATGTTTATAATCGGTCGATTCATAAAATCCGAAAAAACCGTATGTTACATCACTTCTGCTGCTTCTATAACGCCAGAAAACAAGAGGCATCAATGATGCCTGAAAAAGATTTTCCTCGTATTCTGCTTCCATATAAAAGGGTCGGTAAACATCTGTACTCCCTTTATTATCACTGGTATGCTCATAAAAAAACCAGAACCAGTCGATCGACTTCTCTTTTTTCTTTGCCTGTTCCGCGTATAAATTTGCCGGAAGATAGAGGGCAAATATCATAAAAACGGAGCATATTAAGTTTATTTTTCTATTCAAATGGATATAACTGCTCATCAATTTTATTTTGAATTTTTTAAACGGTAATCCGGCCACTGTCGGAACACATTATATTATATCCATCTGCGATGACAAAAGCAACAATATTTTCCATACATTTTTACAGCACTCTGCAAGAATTTATTGACAGTGACAAACATTCAAATTATACTTAAAAAGTATTTATTACGGAGGAAGATACATGAAGAAAATATTTATATGTTTCATATTATTAATTTTTATTCTCCCTGCAGTATCACAGGTGTCTACAGAAACTGAGAAAAAAGCAGGAGAGGCAGAACTGGTAAGCCAGAGTGTCTATACAGAGATAACTCTCGAAGATTTTGAAACGACTCAGTACACAGACGCAAATTTAAAATTCATCAAATCAAAAGATCAGCAGGCATCTGTTGCAATACGCGACCAGTATCCCGCGGAATTCAATAACTCGAAAAAATATCTTGGTGTAAAACTATACGCAAAGAAAGGTGATACATTCCAGATATTCCCGGCCAAACCGCTGGAAATTTCCAAATACTGCAAATCTATTTCACTATGGGTTTACGGGAAGAAGTTCTCCGGAGAGATTTCACTTATGCTGCAGGATGTCAATGGAACGAGCCATAGAATAACATTCGGTAACACTGCATTTCTAGGCTGGAAAAAAATCACTGTAAATCTTCCTCCAAAAATCAAGCAGCAGGATGATTATCTTGAAAAAGAAAATTCTCTCAAGATTCTCCATATACAGTACAGAGCCGCTAACGCATCAATTCACCCTGAATGGCAGTACTTCTATATTGATGATATTACAGCAACAGTAAGAGATAAATACAAAGACAGACAGAGTGACAACTGGTAGAAATTAAGCAGATTATCCCTCGACAGGAGACAGAACCTGAGTTCCTGTCCGGGGATTTTTACCTTGGTTAAGATTTGAATTATGCCTGATAAAACTTCAGCTCTTAAAAAAATATCTATAAAAACAGATTACAAATCAGACCAGTGTTACAATATGATCTTCCCTTGCGCAAGTTATACAGTATCGCGCGCCCTCTTTCCTGCTTTTTACCGGAATATAGAAGTGGTTCATTGTATTGATCTCTTTACCGCATTTTGAACATTTCATAGGATTAATCCCCTTGAAAATAATTGTGATAATTATAAATCGGCCAAAACATCCGCCAGCGTCATTCTTTTTTAAAACCTCCTGTCTAAAAAATAAAAAATTGTGTTTACAGCATATTCTTGTCCTCTAACATCGGCTTCATCATAGGATTCAAGGGGGTTTTATGCCGGCTAGGGCAAAAAGCGCTGTAAAGAAAGTCAGAAAAAATGTTAAAAAAACAAATCTAACTAAACTTTACAACCACATGCACAAAATGTCCATAGATGCAGTGGATAGCGAAGTTATAAAGAGATTTAAGGTCCTTATTGATGCTTGCGAAGAGGATCTACCTAAAGCTATTATAGATACATTAATCTCAGAGCCGAAAGGCGCGGATACTTCTGTATTTCCGGAAGGCTTTCAGCCATATGTTAAACACTATGTGTTTATGGTAAAAAGAGATAAGAATCAGAAAAAAGCGTAACTATGAGAATTAAGATAAAAGTTTTTGCTTCCATCAGAGATATATGCGGTTTCAGTGAAAAGGAACTGATAGTTTCCGATTTTATAAAAGTAAACGAAATTGTTGACCTCTTTGTTAAAGGGAACGAAGAGCTTTCTGGAAGAAAAGATACGCTTCTTACTGCAGTAAATGAAGAATACTGCAGAATGGATAAAACACTGGAAGATGGTGATACACTTGCCATATTCCCACCGGTAAGCGGCGGTTGAGATGAAATTAGTTCTTATACAGAAAGACGCTATAGATATTAATGAAGTATTAAAAACAGATGCTTCAAATAGTGACGGATCGGATCTTATATTTATCGGGAAAGTACGTGATAATTCACGCGGGAAATCTGTAACACATATCGACTACGACATATACAACGAAATGGCTGTAAAAGAGCTGAACAGAATAGCCGATGAAGCTTCTTCAAATCATGAACTGAACAGAATTATAATTATACACAGATATGGCCGGGTAACCCTTGGTGAAACTTCCATACTGATACTTGTTTCGTCACCTCACCGGGACTCGTCGTACCAGTCATCAAGATATATAATTGATGAAATAAAGAAACGCGTCCCCATCTGGAAGAAGGAGTTCTACACCGATGGTTCCGAATGGATCAGCGACAGAAGCTGATTACTCAACATAAACCTCACCATCTCTTCTTAAAACTATCAGA
>JBBRFT010000352.1:0-3237 GCA_038241375.1 Spirochaetota bacterium | reverse complement strand
TAAAGAAAAGTTCTTTAAGGTGTGAAAAGCAGGTGCCTATCAATGTTCAGTATGATGGAGTTGATTTTGGAATTGCTTATAGGGCTGATATAGTAGTCGAAAATCTTATAATAATAGAATTAAAATCAGTAGAAGTAATTATGCCTGTTCACAAAAAGCAACTCTTAACTTATCTGAAATTGACAGATTGCAAACTTGGTCTTCTTATTAATTTCAATGAGTCGTTAATAAAAAATGGTATTACAAGGATAGTCAATAACCTTTAGAATATAAAGCCTTAGCGTCTTAGCACCTTAGCGAGAGACTAGAATTATAAGAATAGATAAAATTTTTATAATTCGCATGGAGGATTGCTCGCAAAGCCGCAGAGCCGCAAAGAAAGGAAGGCAAAAAAACTTAGCGTCTTAGCGCCTTGGCGAGAGATTAGAATTATGTGAATAGAGAAAATCTTCATGGTTCAAAATGAAGGATATTTTGCAAAGCCGATGGGCCGCAAAGAAAGGAAAAAAATCTTTGCGTCTTAGCGCCTTAGCGAGAGATAGAAATTTAGTAAGGAGAATTTTATGCGTAAACTTGAGAACATTATGGTAACCGGCGGTGCCGGATTTATCGGTTCAAATTTTATCCGTTACATCTTTAACGAAACTGATTTCAGCGGAAAAATAATAAATCTAGATAAGCTCACCTATGCCGGAAACGCCGAAAGTCTCTCCGACATCGAGAGCAAATTCGGAGGAAGCAGATACTTCTTCATCCATGATGATATCTGCAATCGAGATGGAGTTGATGCCGCGTTTAAAAAATACGACATCGATACCGTAATCCATTTCGCAGCAGAGTCACACGTTGACAGATCTATACTTGGCCCTGCTGAATTTATGAATACTAATATTATGGGAACATTTAACCTCCTTGAAGCAGCAAAATCTGCATGGAGCGGTAGAGATGACATTCTCTTCCATCATATAAGCACTGACGAGGTTTACGGTTCTCTGGGCGACAGCGGATTTTTCTTCGAAACCACACCATATGATCCCAGAAGCCCATATTCAGCATCTAAAGCTTCTTCAGATCACATTGTTATGGCATATAATCATACATTCGGCATCCCTGTAACTATAACAAACTGCTCTAACAATTACGGGCCATACCAGTTTCCTGAAAAACTTATTCCTGTAATTATGATGAACATAAAGGATGGTAAAAAACTTCCGGTATATGGCGACGGTAAAAATATCCGCGATTGGCTATATGTTGATGATCACAATAGCGCGGTCTGGGCCGTTGTAAAAGGGGGGAGAGATGGAGAAACATATAATATCGGTGGTGAAAATGAGTGGGAGAATATAAAACTTGTCAGTGTTTTATGCGAAAAGATGGCTTTGAGACTCGGTAAAGATAAAGAACACTTTAAAGGGCTTATCGAATATGTTAAGGACAGACCGGGGCATGATAGAAGATACGCAATTAATTGTGATAAGATAAAAAATGAACTTGGGTGGACTCAGAGTTATGATTTTGAAAAGGGTCTTGAAAAAACCATCGACTGGTATCTTTCAAACGATGAATGGATAAACCGTATCAGGAGCGGCGAATACCGCAACTGGATTGAAAAGAATTACGGAAACAGATAAGTCTTTAATAAGATCATATAATGAATATAACAGTAATAGTAGTCACATATTCAGATCGTTTCAGTTACTTAAATCAGGTAGTTGAGAGAGTTTTAACTTTCAACCCCTATTCTGTTATTATTGTAGATAATTGTTCAGTTGAAGGAAGTGCAAGGGCACTTAACTCACTTGCCGAAAAAAACAGAAAAATAAAAGTCATCAATCTAAGTGAAAATACCGGATCAGCTTATGCTTTTAAATGTGGTCTTCAGGCTGTTATGGCTGATGCTGAATCAGAATTGATATGGCTTCTTGATGATGATAACCTCCCGGACGAGAATGCCTGTGAAGTGTTGAAAGAGGGGTGGAGCAGCAGAGCTCTTGAAAACAAAAGTGAAAGGTTAATATTATCATCACTAAGAAGCGGCAGGCAGAATTATATTGATGCAGTTGTGAAGAATCAACCTCAGGATATTATAGGTGAAAATAATATTTTCCGTTCCTTTCACTTTAAAAAAGTCTTTAATTTTAAAAGGGATGTGCAGCTGAATGAAACCGATTCGGGATATGTCTCGGCTGCTCCTTATGGCGGGATGTTTTTTCACAAGGATGTAGTATCGAAGAACGGTTTTCCTGATGAGAACTATTTTCTCTATTGTGATGATTTTGATTTCTGCTGCAGGCATGTTAAAAACGACGGGTTAATCATTCTGTTTCTCAAAAGCAGAATTTACGATATCGAAAACTCATGGAATGTAGAGGGGAGTGCTATCAGGTACATTTCTCAAGGTGAAAGTTATTTTAAGATTTACTATTCTGTCCGCAACAGAGTTTATCTTGAAAAAAAATATCTGGTTACATCCTGGCCGGTATATTTGATAAACATGTTCATATACTCCGGTATTGTAACTCTACTGGCAATATCACGTCTTAGATTTAAAAATATTGGAACATACTATATTGCGGTTTATCACGGTCTTTCCGGTAAGATGGGGTGCAACATTAAAATCTGGCTGTAGTTAATCGTCTTTTTTAAATCGCTATAATTAAAATATTGTTAATTTTAAAAAAAACTTGCCAATAGAACATAACTTTTATATATACTATAAAAGTTATGTAATAATAAACAATTTAGATTGAAAATATAAAAATAATCTGATATTTATTTCTGAACAGTCTCTTTAGTATTAAAAATTAAATATATAATTGATGTTTTTCCCCCTTCGTTCTTTTAAACTGTTATTTTGGGTATGATATTCTGCTTAAATGGTTATTCGAAAATCTAAACTCTTAATAATGGTGTTTTTATGAATTTTAAAATTGGTACTACTTCTGGAAATATGAATAAGAAAAAAGTAACTGTAATATTGCGTGAGATTAAACAGGGTCAGAAAAGACCTGATGGTATATTCGGGTCTTTCATGACAAGACCGGTTAGTCATGTGGTTGCCTATATTTTTAACAGAATTCACTTTACTCCTAATATGGTCACATTTATTTCATTTCTGCTTTGTATCGCTTCATGTGTCTCTTTGCTTGTATTCAAAATAAATTATTCACTCTATATTTTTGCAGCTGCTTTGTGGTGGGGTGGAGCCATCCTCGACGCGGCAGATGGTGACCT
>JBBRFT010000351.1:0-3240 GCA_038241375.1 Spirochaetota bacterium | reverse complement strand
TAATGTATCATGGCCATTTTAACAAGCTGATCGGCTTCATAAAATTCATCGTCATTAATAAATTTTTCAAGATTTGTCATTAAGAGAATAATTGAATCTGAATCCTGAGGCGGAGTATATACAACCTCGCCTGTAAGGTTATTTTTAAGATCAGTGCCGGGGAGTTTGCGGAAGCCCGCTTTATTCTTTTCAAGTGAACCCTGTATAACCTGAATATGATTTGAAGTAAGAAGCCCGTTTTTATGAACAAGATCGAAACCTGTTTTAAGAGCGGTTATATAATTATGAACCTCTTTAGCTGAAGCATTTACCGCATAATCGGGGAAGAGTTCTTCTTTGTAAAGATCATCATTTGTTGTTATGATATTCTCTATTGCCGAGCTGTCCTTTGCCTCCTGCAGGGAGAGAGTATTTATAAGAATTCCCTGATTAGGTATTGAACCAGACACACCTTTAAGCTCCGCAAGGTAGCGATGAGCCGACGCAGCTTTTTTTAATATAGCTTTTGTTTCGAGATCAATTGCCGGTGGTAACGATTGAAGAGTAAAAGTCATAATTCCCTCATACGGTAGAATATGTATAGGGAATTGGATTATTTATACTTGTCAAGAGGAATATGTATAATTATTTGGTTTTTTTATACATATAATAGATTTACTCGAATATCAGAAACGTGGAATATTGAAAGTCTATTCTTTACCGAAGAGCGAATTTTCATTTTTTGCTTTTGCTTCAATAACGATAAATGGAAAACCCTATGCACCGAACAGTAGAAAATCTATAAATCAATTTTCTATTTATTCGAAGTTGTGAACATAAACATTGAGTACACTTTGGGTGATCTTTATATTATTTTTAATTTTCTTCTGTAATATGACCATACAAACTGGATATTCTACAAAACTTTTGACCATTTTTCATATTTGCCCCAAAACCTGGTATACATGTAATATTATTAATAAGAGAAAAAAGTGATCCGGGAACCCATTTTTTTGAGTTGGCTGCAGGACTTATTAAGCATTCATCAACAAAATTCAAAAAACCACCAACATTAAATTCTCTGATGTCATTACTATTTTGTGAACCGTTTATCAATATAAACCTATACTCTGATTCATAAAAAAAAGGGAATCTTTTTATGAACAATGTAGATATTGGATCAACCGGTTTTTCTGAAAAATAAGATGCCGCTTCATACTTAACTTTCCCATGAAATGTTTTAAAGTCTTGATTCGCGTCAGAGTTTAAAACATTAATAATTTTACCTATCGTTGTTTTTATTCTCACACCACCATTCTTACAATAACTTCCCCACATAGCAACAGAGCCGAGGCGATCAAGTTCAGTATGTGCATGCTTACTTTCTATTGTATTTCCAAAGAATTTTGGATCTACCCTCTCAAGTGACCAACAACAACCATAAAAGTCTTCTAATTTATTTTTAGAAAATTCATTGCCAGGACTGATTCGATTTGATAATTCAAGTCTGCCGCCTTCATATGAATCTGGCCAATTAGTTACTTTTAGAAATATTATTTTTTGATGTTGAAAAAAGTACAAAAATGCTTCTATCGACATGTATTTATATAATACTGTATCTGATGTAAGACTATTGTACATTTTTAAATTTTTATTTTCTTTCATAATCTATTATTACATCTCAAAAACAACAAGATCAAACCAGAAATGAAACCCGTTAGTGAGCAGATCAATCTTCTCCCGGATCACCGCATCGCCGCCCATGCTCTCTTTCAACTCAAGAGAACTGATTTTACCTTGAACTTTCTTAACATCTGCAGAGAGCTTTGAAATTGAACCATAATATTTATAAAGACCTCTCTTCCGTAAAGATTCAACCCTTTTTTTAAGAGAAACCTCTTCACCTCGAAGCTGATTTATCTGATATGAGCAGAGCTGTTTTTTAAGCTTCTCTATTTCTACACCGATTTCATTATGGAGATTTAAAATACGTGAAATTTCCCAGGGAGCTGCACACTTTAAAGTAAACCCGGCACCGTCTGATCTGCGGTCAACTGTGATAAAGCTGTTTGATTTAAGTTCCGGAAAATAGTTTTTTACATCTATTGACCCTGAGATATATGAACCATCAGGAATGCTTTTAAGAAGAGCGGGATCACTACCGGAGATCCTTTTTACAATCACCTGCTTATCTGTTTTATCAACTGTGATTTCATTTATATTCTCTTTACCGATTGCAAGCCTTTCGTTATTCCGAAGGAATATTCCGGTTTGAGGATACATATTTAAAACCGGAAGATCTTCAACTACCTTTCGACGTTCTATATTATCAAAATAATCGATATGAGCAATGCACAGATAAGCGCTGTTTTCCTGATAATCTTTAACAGCGTTATCGTAATTCTTATAGATCATTTTACCTACTGAGCGAACCGCCTTGTGGACCGAGAAGCCTTCACCGGTAACAGTAAATGCAAAGAAGACAATTACAAAGAGAACTATATATTCCTGCCATGATGAAACAAGAACTCTGAATTGAGGAGTTCTGAATGATATATATTCTTTCTGAGAGAAAGGGGCGAAGATTCTCACACCGGATTTGTTGAAAAGGTCTATAAATATATGACTGGAGAATGAGAGGAGGGCGGCGAAGTAGAAAGCTGAGAGGAGACTTGATTTACCGCCAGTCTCCGATAAAACACCACCAGTGGCCAAACCAAAGCCCCCGCACCCCCAGAGGGGGCAAAGACTAGAGGAGGAATGATTAGAATTGGAAGTAATAGAATTGCCATTGCCATTATCGCAAATATTGAATGTGTTATAGTACGATGTCCATATTTACGCTGAATAGATTTTGCAAGGGGTGAGAATATACGGCCGATTGTACTCTCCGGATGATCTATATCCGGGAGCAATGCAAACAATGAAGCTGTTGCTGCAGTTGCCGGTTCGATACCAGCTGCAGCACAAAGTAAATATGAAAAAGCATAGTGAGTTGTAGCGGTCACTTTTTAGCCGTTGGCATGAATATATATTTATAAAACACCATTCTGAAAACAACCAGAAGGGCATAGCTTAAAGCTACCATTGCTGAGGCGTAGGACTTTAGAACATAGGCCATGAAGAAGAGTACCAGAAGTAATAGAAATGGGGCGATTGATACCTGGTTGTCTGTTCTTTCATCGGTTATAACTTCATCGTGAGTTTTACCCATTGTCATCTGTCTGGAGATATATTCTGCCTCTTTAAGATTGTCCCCTG
>JBBRFT010000350.1:0-3242 GCA_038241375.1 Spirochaetota bacterium | reverse complement strand
CATTTCGAAGAAGCGATAGCGACTGAGAAATCTTATTCTTGTATTAAACTTAAGATTTCTCACATACGTTCGAAATGACAAGATCTTATGCAATTGTTGACTGCTATCAATCAAGGTAATTCTTTAATCAGGCAAATCACGGTTCAGACAAAAGTTAGTTTATAGGAATTAAGCGATTTGACATTACTTTACCTGTTATTTGAAAGAATCCATTAATATAATTGACTTTTAACATCTATTGTATTACTTTATGTATTACAATAAGGAGCGACACAATGATTTCTTTACGGCTACCTAATGACTTAGACAACAAATTAAATCAAATCTCAAAAAGCGAAAAAATTTCAAAATCTGAAATTGTGAAAAGGGCACTTGTTTTATATTTCGAAGATTATCATAAAACGCATTCACCATATGATTTAGGTTCAGATCTTTTCGGGAAATATGGGAGTAGCGATGGAAGTTTGTCGCAAAATTATAAAAACATTCTGAAAAGGAAATTACGTGAAAAACATTCTCGTTGATGCTGGTCCACTAATTGCCCTATTTGATAAAGATGACAAATATCATATTCCAGTAGTATCGTTTCTTAAACAATTTAAAGGACACCTGATTACAACATGGCCGGTTATTACCGAAGTTACACATCTATTGAGTTTTAATATAAACGTTCAGATTGATTTTTTAGAATGGCTAAAACGGGAAGCAATTACAATAATCAATTTAGAAAATAGTCATCTTGAAAGGATAATCCAATTATCAAAAAAGTATTCCGATGTTCCAATGGATCTCGCTGATTCCTCTTTGATAATAATCGCAGAAATGACAAATATACATGAAATTATTACGATCGATTCTGATTATTACATTTATAAAACAAAAAATAAAAAGACTTTGAATAATTTACTTTTACCGTTTATCGGTAACCTCAATTCTAAATTTATCTATTGTAACAGAAATAAAAAATTCAGGAGACCATAGTGAAATAGAATCGGGATTTTTAATAAAGGGAAGAATATCTTTTTTGCTTGTTCAAAATAGAGATTGAAGTAATTTTTAAAGTATTTATCTCTGTTCCACCTTCGATTTATCCGCGAACGAATCCCCGGCTGCAGGTTGATTTTTAATTCACAACGTTTTCGCCTCTATCATCATGAACATTTTTTTATTGCATTAATTTATTAAAGCTATATGTTTTCAATAATTGGATAATAAGATGATTCATCGGAACAAAGGGATTACGGTAGAGCTAAATGAACCTGATTAATCTTCCTATAGAATATAAACGCGAAATTAAAGAAGCAAGCACTCTTCTTAAAAATGAAGGGTGTAAGTCCGTTTATCTATTCGGATCATTAGCAACTGGTAAATTCCATAAAGGATCGGATATCGACATTGGCATCTCCGGTTTGCCTCCTGAAAAATTTTTTAAAGTCTATTCTAAACTAGATGGTCTTATACAGAAAAAAATTGACCTCATTGATTTTGATGAACAGAAAGACTTCTATAATCTTTTAATTAAACTCGGCGAGGTTATTGAAGTTGAATAACACAACCTCTTAAAAAATAAGATACGAGATTGATCAATTAGATAAACTTTTAAATGATGCTCAACCTTTGCTATCTATTTGCAAAGAAAGAGAACCGGATTTTATAGAATTCCCGCCGCTCTGATGCGGGGCGATGCGCTGAGTTTGTCAAAGTGTAACGCTACAATCCCTTGCGCAGCGGCAGTAGCTTTGTATGTTAAACTAATAACGTAAATCATATAATGTCTACACCCTCTTTTTTAACAATCTCTATTAGTGGTGAACCGTAATCACAATTGAACCTTTTACTCCCTACAGCTACCGGCTCAATCCGGTGATCAATTTTTATAGTATAAATCCAGGGTTTAGATAATATTTGATCATCATCGGTATCAAATATATCTGAAACAAGCATAACATCAATATCACTTTTCTCGCTGTTCTCGCCACGGGCACAGCTTCCATATATGTAAGCATGCTTAATCTTTAACCCTTTATCATTCAATACAGCAACATATTGTTTTACAACTGATTCAATTTCTGTGTTAACCATTCGATCTCCTCAAGTGTTCGATGATAATATCCTGTACATAATGCCTGGTCAGGTATATTACCTGAGTTATCCGGATACCTCCCGGCAATCTGATATTTCATTAATATTGCAAAAAAAATCATTTTATCATCTTCCGGTACTATATCGCACAATTCACAAAGATATAACAGATTATGTGTTTTCGGTGCAAATTCACCTTTTAATTTTACATATAGTGCTTTGATATTTTTTCAACTGAAAGATGGCAAAAAAACAGACCATGCAGATACCTTTCTTTTTCAATAAGAATACCGGCAGTAGAAATATCTTCTTTCGAACTATCAACCCAGTATTTGACCTGTAGATCAATATTCATATTTTAATTTCAACCTCAATCAGAAATAATATATATAACTGCATTCCTAATAAGGAGAGTTATTTATATAATAAAGATTTTTCTTAACAGACAATATCTGCATATTATACATCAATATAATAATTATTATTTAGCAATCATAAAATATTCTGAATCAAAATTACAGCAGCCCGTTGATGTTACCTGCAACATCTTCCGTATTTCTTGTTTCTTATCTTTTAGCAGTCGAACTCCTTTGTTTGCGCTTAAATTCTTAAAAAGATCAAAGATATTTTTTTTTGATAAAAAAACATTCATCTACGTATTTACCACGATGACAGAATTTTAAAAACAGCGATGTCACGCAGTGACAGAGGGGGCGGGGCTAAATTCGAATCTAAAGTAACTACCAGATAACAGAGGTCTGAACAACAATTAAATTCCAAAGTAGTCATTACCCAGACCGCTTCCTTTGACAATACTCTCTATTGGCAGATCTTTTCCCTGATGAAAAGGTACTATAACCTGATCGCCGGTAACCGGATTCCTCCATTTTTATGGGAACCTTTTTGTGAGATAAGAACAAATCCACCTCTGGATAGTAATTTTTCAACTTCTCTTGCGGTAAGTCTTTTTAGTATCAGAAAGCCATCTGGTAGACATGTTTTTTATCTAGAGGGATATCTGCCGGTTCAAAAAAAAGCTCAATAGATTCTTTCATATTTTCAAGAGCTTCCGGTTCAGTATCGCCGCAACTTGTACAGCCGGGGAGTTCAGGACAATATGCCGCATAACTTTTTGTAACTTCATCATATTCGACAACAAC
>JBBRFT010000349.1:0-3257 GCA_038241375.1 Spirochaetota bacterium | reverse complement strand
AACCCCCGGATTTCGCTTACAGGTCTTATCCAGTTTTCAACTGAAAATGCGTAAAGAGAAACAGCTTTTATTCCAAGCTCAATGGCACTATCCATAAGAGGCTCAATTACATCCGCTCCCGCTTTGTGACCTTCACTCCGGGGAATATTTCTCAGTTTGGCCCATCTGCCGTTACCATCCATTATAATCCCCACATGAAGGGGAATTGATCCGGATTTCAATAAATCGTTTTTATTTATCATTCAGGTTTATTTCTTTTCCATTCAAATGCTTCCTGTTTAACCGGTATTCTTACATAAGCTGAAAAAATCTAGTGGTGATAATATTATTCCACAGCACTCCAAATGTCAACCCCGGCCCCCACACCCCCGGAGGGGGCAAAGCATTATACTTTCAGAAAGTGCAGAATTTAACTTTTATAAACTCAGTATCTCTTTTTCTTTATTGTCAGTAAGTTTCTGAGTATCCTCAATATACTTATCTGTAATTTTCTGTACACGATCCTGGCCTGCTTTTGATTCATCTTCCGAGATCTCTTTATCTTTCTCGAGAGATTTAATCATATCATTCCCGTCACGTCTGATGTTTCGGATTGATACTTTACACTCTTCGGCCTTGTTTTTTGCAACTTTTACATACTCTTTTCTTCTCTCTTCAGTCAGCTCGGGAATCTGAATACGGATAAGATTCCCATCATTTGAAGGGTTAACAGAGAGATCCGATTTTAAAATAGCTTTTTCAACTTCACCGAGATTGCCCTTATCCCACGGCTGAATTACAACCAGTCGAGGCTCCGGGACAGAAATTGTCGCAACCTGATTCATCGGCATATCAGATCCGTAAACATTTACTCTTAACACCTCAAACATTGCCGGATTTGCCCGTCCTGTACGGATTACAGAAAAATCCTTTTGAAGCGCTTTTAAACTTTTATTCATTCTATCTTCAGCGTCATTCAGAATGTCATTAATCATCGAAATATCTCCGCCTAGAAAATTTTAGTTCCTATTTTTTCTCCGAGGACAATTCTTTTTAAAGCCCCCTTCTCAAACAGATTAAAAACCACGATCGGTAGATTATTATCCATACACAATGAAATCGCTGTCAAATCCATTACTCTCAACTGTCGTGTTATCATATCAATATATGAAATTTCATCAATCTTTTCCGCATTTTTATCCTTTTCAGGATCTCCGGTATAAACACCGTCAACCCTTGTAGCTTTAAGCAGTACATCGGCACCAAGTTCAACAGCCCGTAAACTTGCAGCTGTATCGGTAGTAAAGTAAGGGTGTCCTGTGCCGCCTGCAGCGATTACAATTCTACCTTTTTTCAGATGATCTTCTGCTTTTTGAATAGTATATGGTTCGGCAACGTGTTTCATTTCAATGGCGGTAAGTACCCGCGTGGGCTGGTTCATCTTTTCGAGGGTATTTTCAACAGCCATGGAGTTCATTACAGTGGCAAGCATCCCCATAAAGTCGCCCGTTGACCGATTAATCCCCAGGGAATCAGCCATGGCTCCTCTAAAAATATTCCCGGCTCCAATAACCATTGCAATCTCAACCCCGAGATCAGCCACTTCCTTTATCTCAGAAGCAATCTGCTGAATAATCTCAGGGCTGATCCCGGTTTTATCGGGGCCGGCAAGAGCTTCACCGCTCAGTTTAAGTAGAATTCTTTTATAATGCGGCGTATTCCCTGTTTCCATCTTTTTTAGTTACCTATCTGGAATCTTGCGAACTTTCCTACTTCTATATTCTCACCAAAAATAGCTATTTTGCTTTTGATCAGATCTTTAATCTTAACACTTCCGTCTTTAATATATTCCTGCTCGAGAAGGCATACTTCTGAATAATATTTTGCGAGCTTACCTTCAATTATTTTTTCTACTACGTTTTCTGGTTTTCCGGAATCTTTCATCTGATCTCTGTAGATATCTTTTTCTCTATCTAATAATTCAGCAGGAACCTGATCTGTAGATACAAACATCGGATTTGTTGCGGCAACCTGCATTGCAAGTTCTTTCGCAAGAGCTACAAAGTCATCATTTCTTGCAACAAAATCTGTTACAGATTTAAGTTCAACTATTACGCCAATTTTACCATTGCTGTGAATATATGATGCAATTATACCTTCTGTTGTTTCAGTTCCCATCTTTTTAGCAGCAGAGGCTAATCCTTTTTTTCTTAGAAAATCGATAGCTTTTTCCATATCACCATCAGTTTCCACAAGTGCTTTCTTACAATCAACCATACCCGCCTGAGTTTTGTCTCTAAGCTCTTTTATCAATGCGCTTGTTACTTCAGCCACTTTAGACACTCCTTATATTAATATTTCAGTTATTCCTCAAATTCAATCCGGATATTATTACTCTCCCCGCTCTGCTGAAAGAGGAGGAGGAACAGTATTTCCGGAATTCCCGCTAAGATGCTTATTAAGTCTAAAAAAAAGCAGATTATTATAAAATAATCTGCTTATCTCTTCTACCACTTGTCAGAATCACCATCTGCACTGACAGCATCTTTTTTAACTTCATCGGCAACAAGTGCCGGATCTGCCAGCTCAGCTATCACTTCTTTCGCAATAGGGTTTCCATCTTCATCTTCGAAAGCTATCTCGCTAGACTGTCCGCCAGACTGACCTTCAATAATTGCTTTTGCCATTACTTCGAGGAAAAGAGCAATAGCTCTGATAGCATCATCATTTCCTGGTATGGGATAATCAATATCATCAGGATTACAGTTTGTATCTACAACTGCAAAAATCGGAATACCGAGTTTTTTTGCTTCCTGTACAGCGATGTCTTCTCTCTTAGGATCTATTATAAAAAGAGCATCGGGGAGACCCTGCATATTTTTTATACCGCAAAGAACTTTATCCTTTTTGGCAAGCTCTCTCTGAAGCTCAAGAATCTCCTTCTTGGTTTCAGCATCCCATGAATCGGTGCTCTGCATTTTTTCAAGTTCTTTCAATCTCTGGATTGAATAATTAACAGTTTTAAAATTTGTCAGAAGTCCGCCGAGCCATCTTTCAGAGATGTAATACATTCCGCATTTTTCCGCGTACTCAACAATAGCTCCCTGAGCCTGTTTTTTAGTTCCGACGAAAAGAATTTTGCCGTTATTCCCTGCAACATCTCTCATTGCAGCATAAGCAACTTTAATTCTCTGCATAGTCTTCTGTAAATCGATAATGTGAATCCCGTTTCTCGCAGTAAATATAAACTGATTCATTTTCGGATTCCATCTTCTTGT
>JBBRFT010000348.1:0-3287 GCA_038241375.1 Spirochaetota bacterium | reverse complement strand
GAAGAAGTTTCCGTTGTCATTTCGAAGAAGCGATAGCGACTGAGAAATCTTATTCTTGCAGTAAATTTTAAATTTCTCACATACGTTCGATATTAAAAGATCTAATTCAATCATAAACTGCTATATAGTATAAAATTGTTTAAATATTATTCCGGATATAATCAATAATAACATTCCCGGCTTTTTCGCTGTGTGTTTCCATGTTGCTTTTCAGTTCTATGTAAATTGAGCATGGTAATGCTTCTATAATTTTTTTTATATTGTCTGTTCCATGAAGAGTGTCCGTTGTCGCTCCAATGATCAGAGATGGAATGGTTATGTTTTCTATGCGGTCCCATAATGTGTAGTTTTTGATCGCTAGAGCGTTAGCTTTCAGTTTATACGGATCGGCGCAGTCCAGAGTATTTTCGTATTTCTTAATCTGCTCCAAACTGTTTTTTTTATCCAGCCTGAAGTTTCTCAGGTACCATTTTATTACAGGTTTAATTGAAAAGTATATTGATGGGTGGATTGCAGGAATTATTGAGCTGAGAATTTTAGGGAATCTGAATTCTGCATTAGGACCGATGAGTACTGATGATACAGGTTTTCTTCCGTCGGAGCCGCAGTATTCCAGAATTGCAGAAGCGCCGAGTGAACTCCCTGCAAGTATAAAATTTTCAGATTCCGGTACAGCTTTTTGAATTACTTCACCTATGTCGAGTTTGAGCCTCTCCATGGAAAAAATGGTTTTTTTTATATCGGGTACAACTGATGACTGTTTCTCTCTAGACTCAAGGTACATCACACGGTATTCCGAGGTCAGAATTTTAAGTACACCTTTCCATCCCGATATAAGAGATATCCATCCTGCTACAAAAATAATTACCGGTTTATCATGTGTGTTATTCCCCGGAATAAAATCAATTATTTTCAGAGAAACTCCATCTGACATCTGAACCATATATTCATTAACTGCTGTTGAACTTCCGGTATACAGAGAATAATCCATAATTTTCATCCCAGAGTATTTATATTGAATCGATTTTATATGATAATTGATATAAGGTCAATCAGAAAATTGACTCTGATATGATCTTTATTTAAATGAATAATTTCTGTTGTTATGATGAGTTTTTAAAATTTAATTGTTTTTGTTTGAATTGTCATGAAAGATAGGGTAAGTTAATCATTAAAATAAGCAATTCGGATTATTCGAGTTAGTTGAAATTGGTGAAAATGGAGATTTTAAAGTGAAGGATGAAAAGATTCAACATAACCGTTTTAAAATAAATCAGATGTGCGAGATCTACATGGGGAGAGAGGTTTATATCCCTGTAAAAGGTGTGGATCTCAGCGAAGGGGGTGTCTCTTTCAAAACAGAAGAATCGCTTGCAATCAGTTCGATTGTAAATTTCCAGATTGCATTGTATATCGGGAAAAAATCAAAGACTATAGATTGCGAGGGTGTTGTAAGAAAGGTAAACCTTCATGGTGATTCATACACCGGAGCGATCGAGTTTACCGGGCAGTCCGCGAGTAATAAAAAAATAATTCATGAATACGTTAACGGGAAGTGAGTTTCCTATTAATTTTTTATCCTGTTGATATTTTTTGAGAACCGGATTCGATTTTGAGCTGTCTATTATATATCAGTAATAATCCCTGAACTTGCAGTTTTGAGTTAAAGTGAATGATTATATACCCCCGTCTTCGGCGATGGGGATAATTGATTTTTTTCATTTTAAAAAAATAAGGGACAGTTACTGATGATTCATTAAAAAACTGTTTTCCGGAGGAGAATAATGTATAAGAGAGATTTTTCTAATTTGAGAAAAACTTCTATTTTCGCGGCGGTTGGTATCTCCGCGTTTTTGATTTTAATTTTTACAACTTGTGGCGGGCAGAGACTTGGCGGACAGGTGCAGGGCGAGGTTAACAAAGAGTACGCAAGAGCAGAAAAAAAATCGATGATGATGGATTATGCTCCGGCTGGAATGGTTAATGAGACTGCAGATGATTCATTTGTAAGTCATAATACGGAAGAGTACGATCTTATAAAAGAGAACGAATTCAAAGGCGTAAAAGACAATCCTCTCTCAACGCTGTCAATTGATGTTGATACAGCATCATATTCGAATGTAAGAAGATATTTGAGCGGAAGCCAGCTCCCCCCTAAAGATGCAGTCCGCATAGAGGAGATGATTAACTACTTTAAGTATTCATATCCCCAGCCCCAGGGCGAACATCCATTTTCAATTAATACAGAAATATCCGAAGCTCCCTGGAATAAAAGCAACAGGCTTATGCTTATCGGAATACAGGGTAAGTCTCTGAATTACAACGATCTTAAACCGTGTAATTTTGTGTTTCTTCTCGATACTTCCGGTTCAATGAACTCACCGGAGAAACTTCCTCTTCTCAAGAAATCACTTGCTCTTATGCTTAAGGGACTTAAGAAGCACGATCGTATTGCAATAGTCGCTTATGCGGGATCAGCAGGGCTTGTACTTTCGTCAACACCGGCAACAGATAGCGATAAGATACTCGAATCATTTGAAAAGCTTACAGCGGGTGGGTCAACCGCCGGCGGTGAAGGGATAATTCTTGCGTATAAAATTGCAAAAGAGAATCTTATTAAAGACGGGAATAACCGTGTTATACTCTGCACCGATGGAGACTTTAATGTGGGAGCATCATAAACCTCGGAGATGGTAAGACTCATCGAAGAGAAAAGAAAAGATGAGATTTATCTTACAATCTGTGGTTTCGGTATGGGTAACTACAAGGATGGCCGGATGGAGCAGATCAGTAATGCCGGTAACGGGAACTATTTCTATATTGATAATATTAAAGAGGCGGAAAAAGTTTTTGTTAAAGAGATGAGAGCGAATATGTTTACTATCGCGAAAGACGTAAAAATTCAGATTGAGTTTAATCCTCTGAAAGTAAAATCATACAGACTTATCGGCTATGAAAACCGGGTTATGGCAAAAGAAGATTTTGATAATGACAAAAAAGACGCGGGTGAACTCGGCGCGGGACATACAGTAACAGCACTCTATGAAATAGTTCCTGCAGATGGGAATAGTTCACAGGACAATGCAATTGAGCTCAGATATCAGGAGAGTGCGATTAAGAAAGATGCAGCATCAAAAAATGAGATTATGGTACTCAAGATGAGATACAAGCCGATCAAAGAAGATAAGAGCAAACTGATTGTTAAAACAGTAATGGATGAAAATATTTTATTCGGAAAAACATCTGAGAATTTCCGCTTCGCCTCGGCTGTTGCGGGGTTCGGAATG
>JBBRFT010000347.1:0-3328 GCA_038241375.1 Spirochaetota bacterium | reverse complement strand
ATTTGAAATCGGCGATACAATCCGTGTTCATTACCGGATTATTGAAGGTACCAGAGAGCGGGTTCAGGTTTACGAAGGAATTGTAATAGCAATTGATAATAAAGGTATCAGTAAAACATTTACTGTAAGAAAGATATCTTTTGATGTGGGAGTGGAAAGAATTTTTCCTGTATTCTCACCAAAAATAGCTAAAATTGAAGTTGTAAGAAAAGGTAAAGTGAGAAGAGCCAAACTTTATTTTCTTAGAGAACTTAAAGGCAAAGCTGCTAAGATTAAAGAAAGAAGAATGAAAACTGTTAAAAAAGAAAAAAAAGGTGCGGCTGCTCCTTCTGATGTTCAGGCTGCTGAATAGTTTTATCTTTGATTATTACGGCAGTCATGTATTGCCGTTAAAGTCGTTTAAGTTTAAAGGGGTTGACAGCTATGTCACCCCTTTCTGATTTATATGGCGCAGGTCCTGATTTTTCAATAGAGAAAGATCTTTATTCTCAAGGATATAAAATTATTGCCGGAGTAGATGAAGCAGGGCGCGGCGCTCTTGCCGGACCGCTCTCTCTTGGAATGGTTATTTACCCTATCCCGGTTTTTTTTAATACTCCTGAATTGATAATTAAATCTATTGCCGATTCAAAGAAATTATCCGCGAAAAAAAGATCGGAAGCTCTCCCTTTAATCAAAAATTCATCTTTATCATATAGCTCCGCTTTCGTATCTCATACAATAATTGACAGCGCAAACATCAATATAGCCACAGAGAAGGGGATTCATAAACTTCTTGCAAATTCACCGGTTAAACCTGATATTATTATTATGGATGGGAATTTTAAATTTAAATTTGAAATTCCGTTTATAGCTGTAATTAAAGGTGATAACAGATCTATATCCATAGCATCAGCATCTATAGTCGCTAAAGTTTTAAGAGACCAGCTCATGGATAAACTCGATTGCAGGTTTCCAGTTTACGGTTTTTGCGGCAATAAAGGTTATGGTACGCGGGATCATATGGCATCACTTGCCCGCAACGGCCATTCGCAGATTCACCGTAAAAGCTATGAGCCGATTAAGAGTGAAATAGAGAAACAGAGATTATTATTTGATGAAGATAACAGGTAACCATGGAATATCGGTAAATATATCATTTGCCAGGGAGCTGGGCTCTTTTCTGAAAAATATTAATCCTGGAGATTCAATCTCTGCTAAAGTGATCAGCAGCGAGGGGAGTAAAGCGCGGCTTGATCTGGGGGGGCGGATTATAACAGCGGAGTTTACCAATGGTGTCCCCGGTGAAAAAAATATTGAGCTTATACTTACTGCTAAAACCCGTGATATGATTCAGTTTTCGCTGAAAGAAAATGATTCTGCGGAAAAGTTATTCCGGTTTTTATCACCTTTTTCAATGCTTCATGAGGATGAGACGAAAAATATATCACTTCAGGATTTAGCCCGGTTTATTAATACAGGTAAACATGATCTTACGGAAATTAATCTTTTTCTTCTCGGATTAAAAAAGGATGAGCGTAAAGATAAAAATAATTCCGCATTTTTTAACCGTCTGCTGCTTAAGGGTGTTCCTTTTCAGGCATTATTAGATTTGAGCTATCTTGTATACAGTAAATATAATCCTGTACTTTTTGCGGCATATCAATTTATCCTGAACATGACTGGAAGGAAACCTCTTAATCAGCATGGGGAACCTGGTTTTCACTTTGAAGAATCAGCTGATCATATCTGCAGTCTTCTGAGAGATGATGATGCAGATTTTTATCTTATGCTTGATCTTATTTATGACGAAAATAAAAGTAGTGAGATGTATGGTGAGCTGGTATTTCCCGACGATGACAGTTTTTCCCGTGTTGAGTATATTCTTAAAGAGAATTCGATTTTTTTTAAATTTGAACTGTCAGCGGCAGGCATCCTGGGAGTTTTTATTAAAACTGATAAAGATATTGTAACGATAAATTTTTTATCAGAAAAAGATGATTTTCTGCTTTTTATGAAGGAAAGGGATGACGCCTTAAAAGAATTGCTTGGTATAAACGGTGTAAAAAAAAGTATTATCAGTTATTTTGACTCCAAAAAAGTAGTTGATAAATTAGGACTCTGGAGTCTTGATTTTTACACTAAAAGCGGTTTTAGTATAAAAGTATGAATTATTTAAGATAGGAATTTATGCAGAAAAGTGTAGCATTACAATATGATAAGGATGCGCCGAAGATAATTGCCTCTGCAAGAGGTATTCTGGCAGAGAAATTGTTAAAAATTGCTATGGAAAAGAATATAACTATTTACAAAGATGATGACCTTGCTGAAATACTGTCGAAGTTTAAAGTAGGTGATGTAATACCGGAAACTCTCTTTGGTGCTGTCTCCGTAGTTATGGCATACTGTTACCGTATTAATTCTGATTTCAGACGGAAATTAAATAATTCAGGACTATTGAATGGCTGAAATGAAGAAAATATCAGTTGAAGATCTGAAACCTGGAATGGTTTTCAGTCAGGCTGTTTATATCGATAGCGATAATGTACTGGTTGCGCCTAATGTGCAATTGAAAGAGGAAGATATAAAAAAGCTTATGAAGTGGGGAGTTAACCAGGTTGAGACCGCCGGTGATATGCTGCAGCCCGGAGCAGATCCTGGAGGAGCAGCCGCATTAAAGACCGGACAGGTTCTTGAACGGTATGAGCAGCTTCTGAATATGAGAAAGAGGCTTATCGAAATCCACAGCAATGCATGTTATCTTATTGAGCAGGTTTACTCTGCCATAAGGAAAGATCATTCTATCGAATTGCCGGCAGTACAGAAAATAGTAACAGATATTATAGGATTATTGAAGGAGAACAGTAATGTTTTTCTTTTTCTCAACGGTTTTGATGATGTAGAGAGAAACTATCTTGTCACACATTCGGTTAATGTTACTTTCTACAGCCTTATTATCGGTCAGGCAATGAATTATAACGATAAACAGCTCCTTGAGCTTGGAACAGGGACTATTCTTATCGATGCAGGTATGACAAAAGTTCCTGTTTATATAGTACACAAACAGTCTAATCTGACAGATAGTGAATATCAGATGATTAAGGCTCATCCGGTTCATGGATATAAATCTCTAAGAAGTTATCCCGATGTGAATGACAGGATGGCTAATATTTCACTTCAGCATCATGAACAGTTTGACGGAAAGGGTTATCCCCGCGGTTTAAAGGGGAAAGAGATTGATGAATATGCAAGAATTGCATCTATTGCCGACAGCTATGAATCACAGATATCAAACAGAAGCTATAGAGAGAAGGTGGGCGCATATCACGCGATGAAGAATCTTCTGGCG
>JBBRFT010000346.1:0-3331 GCA_038241375.1 Spirochaetota bacterium | reverse complement strand
TTATCTGAGGTCCGAGTTTTTTCTGTCCGGTATCAGATACAAAGTACTTCGCCATGGCATCGTTAACCATTTTCAGAGTAATATCGAAATATCTTTTTTTACTGTATGCGGTTGTATCCATATTTTCGAACTGAGGTTTTTTCATGTGGATGGTTTTAACGGCAGCTTTCTGATCGTTGGTTATTGTCAATTGTCTGTATGGCAAAGGGTATGTTACGAAAGATCCGGTCTCTATGTCGTAGAGAGTTTTATTAAATTCCGTAAAATGTTTTTCTGTAATATCCTGCGCGTGATAATGTCCGGTAAAAACAAGTGAAACTCCATAAGCTGCAAATAATCTGCTGATATCCTCGTGGTTGTCGATAACAAAGTCTTTGTAGAATTTTCTCTGCCCTTTGAAATGTTCCATTACAGCATGATGCATGGAGACAATTACCGCCTTCTTCTGTTTTTTGGATTCAATAAGCATCTCTTCTATCCATGCGAGAGTTTCGGGGTAGAATATTCCACCGGAGATTACATGTTTGTCAGGATTGTTCTCTCTCCATTTGTTGGAGTCCAGGCAGAAGAGCCATAGCCCTTTTACAGGTTCCGCAATATAGCTTAAAGAATTTCTATCTTTGTAAATAGATTCTTTATATCCGAATTCATAATATATTTTTCTGAAATCTTCAGGTGTTACATTGTCAGTCTTTTTAGGAGCATCTCCGGAGAAATCTATTGCAAGTCCATTGTTCACATCGTGGTTGCCCGGTATTACATAGACTGATTTTCCTGAATCTTCGAGATTCTTTAGAAGTTTTGTAAATTCGGTATGAGAAGTGTATTCTCCATCTTTTGTCATGTCACCGCTTAATATAATAAAATCAGCCGGCAGCTGTGTCATTTCGGCTATTGCTGATTTTATAACCTGCTGACCGTTTACGAGAAATTTTTTATCATCCGCAAGGGATTCATAAAATAGTTTTGTGTTGACTCCAAGAGATTTAGCGTAGTAATGCGGGTCGGTAAAAATAATAATCTTTGAAGCGGGGTAATCGTTTTTTTCTGAAATCAGTCTCTTTACTGAGTCATCATTCTGATATTTGAAAACAGAATGATGACTTTTAGAGCAGGATAGTAAAGTTGTAATAAAAAGTGTTAGAACCATTGATGACTTTTTCATATGACCCGCCATAATTTCTCACTGTCCACTAAGGCATGCTGCTATTTAATCCTGATGGATTCCACTTCGCATGAAGAGACTCCTCCGGCATACTGGTAGAGCATGTAAACTCCTCTGTCGCTGAAGATGCTGTCTGTTACAGATGGTATTCTTCCTGAAACCATCTCTCCGTCAATTGAGAATGAAGCGAATTTCCCGTCCTCCGACGCGAGCTCGTAATTGTGCCAGTCTGTTCCATGTATGGGAATACTGCGTCCATTGACTTCGACTTTTTCACTTTCAAGTTTAATATTGTAAACTTCACCTTTTTCAATTGAGTATGCAGCAATTATTACCGGAGCACCGGAGATGAATCTTGATCTAATCATTAATTTGAAAGTTCGAGAAGTGTTGAATCTGCTGTAAAGTCCTGTATGAGCGATACCTTTCGAATTAAATACTACTATGTTTCCCGAAGATATTTTTTTAAAGCTTATGGCGCCGGCATCGGCATCTTTTACATGATTCCAGTTCTCCGGAGTATTAGAATCGGACCATGCTGTGAAAAAATCCTCGACGCTCCATATCTCCTGTTGGTTTGAAATTATTATGCTCTGCACATCAAGCGGTTTAAGAAACTTCCCGAAGATCCATCCTCTCACTCCGCGAAGAGTGGCGACTTTATACCAGTAATCTCTCGAATCTCCCACCTGCATCATATCCATGGATTTTTCAATCTGTATCAGAAGTTCGTCTTTGATTGTTTTCCCCGCGGGAGCACCGGTAACACCTGGCGCGTTTCTAAGATTGACACTATCCCCGGCAGAAATGTAGAGACGCGAAACTTCCTGGCTCGTGGGATATTTTGCGGCATAGTTGTATATTATATTTTTAAGAAAGTCTGAATTCGGCTCCATTCCGCCGGCTCCGTCTCTGACTGCATCAAAAATTATTGATATCATCTGAGGTGTGTAATTTGATCCTGGATATTTTTTATAGAAACGGTTCATGTAGTCAAAGAGCCTTGTCTGGTCAGATGCCATTGCTTTTTTAATTTCGTAAAAATCAAGGTCTTCGATAAACTGGCTTCCGCGATATCTCGATGCAAACTCATTATAAAACTGACCCTTGGGAGCTATTCTGCTTTTTTTTGCAGCCGGAATAAATTCGAGGTCACCGCCTGTCCTTGCATTAATGCTCTGAAGCTTCTTCTCTATTTTTACTTTATATTTTTCAAATTCAGGTTTGTCTTTATTTTCAAGAGATGCGTCTTTAAGTTCATCGTCGTAATCATCTTCGAGTTCCTCGGCAAGGGTGTTCAGAGATTTACATCTGTAGTAGTATATCTTCTCTCCATCCTCATAGTTCGCAGTTTTAACAAAGCTGTTAAGAGCTTCTATGGCTTCAATATAATCGCCATCTTCATAATCGCGTATTGCAGATTCAACAGTGACGCCTCTTGTCAAAAAGTAAACAACAGAGATGCAGATTGCTATAATAAAGACTATTACTGAAATAATTGCAGATTTTTTAAACACGCTACTACCTCGTTTTGATATAAGTTTGATTAGAATACAAATTCAAGTTATTGAATTTATTTATTACTTCTGCCCCCGCGCCCCCGGAGGGGGAAAAGCAGAAGTTTTTTAAAACTATTTCATCAACAGTACTTCCTTGCCCCCTTCGGGGGTGCGGGGGCCGTTGAGTTATCGATTAAGAAATTATTTGTATATTGTACAAATCCCGTAAACATTATTTTATAGAACCTCTAATCATGATCTCAATAATATTATGAGCATGTTCAATCAAAAGTCCCGTTGAAGCAGCATCCTTCTCGCAAAACGAAGCTGCACTATATTTTTTCTTCTCTTCGTCGAATCCATTGCTGCTGAATATACAGAATGGAACCGGATCGGATGTATGAGTTCTTATCTTTACCGGTGTGGGATGATCGGGCATTAGAAGTATTGTGTATTCCGGGAACTTTTTCATACCTTCCAGTACAGGACCAACAACCAATGAGTCGAAATCTTCTATAGATTTAATTTTATGTTCGATGTTTCCTTCGTGTCCTGATTCGTCAGGAGATTCAACATGGAGAAAAATAAAATTAGAATCGCTCATGGAATTCAGCAGAGCTTCGGTTTTGCCCGAATAATTTGTGTCTATGTAACCTGTAGCACCTTC
>JBBRFT010000345.1:0-3357 GCA_038241375.1 Spirochaetota bacterium | reverse complement strand
AGTAATTAAGAAATAGAGAACCTTCATCTGGAAAACCGGATTTTTCTTTTAGGATTTCAAAACTTGCCATTGGTTTGGGAAAAACTTTAATAACTATAGAAAATGATTTTCTTAAATTTTCTCCAGAGAAAAGTTTTAATTCAACATTATAATCACCTTCTCTTTTAAATGTCCACTCAGGATTTTTTTTATTAGAAAATCCATTATCACCAAAAGTCCATCTGCAGGAATCGTACGACTCGGAATTATGCTTAAAATACAGTTTTAAAGGAACACAGCCGGCAACCGCAGATGACTCAAACATTTCATCATCATTTATAAATCCGCTCTGAATCTTATTCAATTCAGGTGAAATCCCTTTATACAAACTGTTATGTCCCAGGTGATTATTTGCTATTTCGATATTATCATTATCAGCCACCCTGTTCATATTTTTACTTGCTGTGTCGGTAGTTACCACTGGTGCGGACATTTGTATAGCCCCTTTATTATCTGACCGTGAGGGGTTCTTTCTTAATAATCCTGACTTTTTTATTACAGGCTCCTTAACAGTTGTGACTGAATTTTCAGGTAAAGCAGGTAATATATTTTCTGTATCAGACGCTTTCTTTGTAAAGGGATTACCTGAAAACGCTATGACTAAAGAAACCAGTGCAGCAAGGATCAATCCCAGGTAATACACATTGAATCTGGCAGGATTGAATCGCATAAACTCTTTCCTATCAACTCTCGACATAAGTTTTGCTTTCAGCCGGGTATCAGGAATGATTTCAGCATTCTCAAGTTTCTGCCTGAAAAAATCCTCAAATGCCATATTTTGATTATTGCTATTCAAACTTCTGTTTCTTAACCGTTTGCTGCATATTTACTTTTCAACTTTCCAAGTTTATCGAGCTTTTCTCTGAGGACAGCCTTTGCCCTGCAATATTGTGACTTAGAAGTATTAATATCAATTCCCAGCATCTCTGCAATCTCCTTATGTTTATAACCCTCAATTGCGTACAGGTTAAAGACTAATCTGTATCCTGTCGGCAACTGGTTCATTACCAGATATAACTCATCAGAAGTAAAAAAATCTTCTTCAAAGCTTGTCACCCCGGTTTCAACTGATACATAATCCTCAATTTCAATATGATATCTGTGTTTCAGATTTTTATGATAATGAGTTATGGCAGTATTCACCGCAACCATCCTTATCCATCCAATAAAAGAACCTGTACCTGAAAAATCACTTATGTTGAAAAAAATCTTTATAAAACTTTCCTGCAAAATATCCTCTGCATCAGATTTATCATTGGCATACCTCAGGCAGATACCAAGCAAAAACCTTGAATATTTATCATACAGCGCCTGCTGTGACTTTCTTTCATGTTTAGCGCATCCCTCTATAATCTGCTGGTCGCTCATGATAATACTGGATATTTTTAAGACCTGATATTAAAAAAAATGGTTGCATTAACTGAAAAACTAATTCTTAATTATAATTTCAAAGTTTATTGCTAAAGGTGTTAAGGATCATTGATAAATGAATAAAAAACATTGTAATCAGCAACAAAACTAAAAAAAAAACAAAGAATAAGCTGTAAAAGAAAATAAACTCATAATTATGTTCAATAAATTTATTGCTGCAATTCTGCCAATTTTCCCGAAAAAACTTATCTGGGTATTTTCTAAGTCATATATATCAGGAGAGACAATAGAAGATGCTATAAGTGTATCCATAGATTTGAATAAGAACAATATAAAAGTAACGTTCGATATTCTGGGAGAATTTATTAAGGATATTAACGAAGCAGATGAGAATAAAAAAGAATATCTTAACCTTATTGATGTCATCCATAATAACAATATAGATGGAAATTTCTCCCTTAAACCAACAAGTTTCGGACTTTTAATCAATAAAACTATCTGTTACAGCCATATCAGGGAAATAGTATTAAAAGCAGCTTCGTATAATAGTTTTATCAGAATTGATATGGAAGATTCCTCCTGTACTGATATTGAGATTGAATTATTCAGGAAGCTTAAGATCGAATTTCCGGGTAGTGTAGGACTGGTACTCCAGGCTTATCTAAAAAGGACATTTAAAGACATTGAGGAGATGCTTGACCTAAATAAACCGGAGACGCCATTAAGTTTCAGACTCTGCAAAGGCATTTATATTGAAGATGAAGCAATTTCTTTCAAAAAACATGGTGAAATTAACCGGTATTTTCTTGAAGATCTGGAATTCATGTTTAAAAATAAGATCCATGTGGGCATTGCAACTCACGATAAGGAACTAATAGCAGGAGCATTTCAACTCATTGAAAAGTATAACATTCCAACAAACCTGTACGAATTTCAAATGCTGTACGGAGTAACACCAAATCTAAGGGAATCTGTTGTTAATAAAGGCGTTACTATGAGAGTGTACGTTCCATACGGAAAACATTGGTTTGGATATTCTACGAGGCGCCTGAAAGAAAATCCCAAAATAGCCAGTCATATTATTAAAGCTCTTTTTTATAAAGGGTAGTATGAAACGATGAACGCGAAACCAGAAACGATTATTTCACTTTTGTCTTACTGCCTCAAGGTATATTTTTTGAATCTGATCCATTTCCCTGCTGTTTAAGGGCATTTCAACCGGAACTGGTTTTTCAGGAGGACCCTTTACCAGAAGGTATGTAGCAGAAATTAACAATAATGGACTAACTGTCACCATTTCACTGGATGGAATGCCTCCCTTTTCGTAGGCATCGACCTTCTGTTTCTGGCGTAAATATTCATAATTGGCGGCAGGATCACCAAGGCTGGACTGACTGTTTCTTCCCTGATATGCAGATATTGCAACATTATACCTGGCATTGTCAAATGCTGCAGGAGTCTTGCTTTTTGAATTCATAATTTCTGATTTCAGATTTGTGAATCTGGGAATAATAACGACTTCTCCGATCGAAATAGTATCACTGTTCAGATATATCCCGGCTATAAAATCATTCCCTTTTATTGAATCGCTCAAATAAAATTTTGTGGATTTATAACCGAGACATTTAAAGATTAATGTATCTGTCCTGTTTATATAAAATGCAAAGGACCCATCGGCTCCTGGTGAAAATGAAGTATTGTTGATTATTATCTGCGAGTTGCCTAAAGGAGATAGTGTGGAAGCATCCATTACAAAACCTCTGAGAAGAGTTCTTCTGTCCTGGTTTTCCTTTTCCTGGCTTTGTCCTGACTGAAAAATGATACTTGTAAAAAGTAAGGTAAAGATAAAAATTTTCACTTTAGAATATCCGATATATCTGATTGCTTATTAAGTATCAAATCATCCAGTTTTCTTTTTGGTACATGGTGGGTATTATCGCTATCCCT
>JBBRFT010000344.1:0-3417 GCA_038241375.1 Spirochaetota bacterium | reverse complement strand
GGTCTTTACGAATAATTTTATTTATCAACTTTCTCTTATAAGCCCCCATCCGGGGGGTTGGGGGGCCGTAACGGTATGTTTAAAATAATATTTATCCTAAATCTTAATCTTCTCATCCTTCGGACGATCAGGATTTTCTCGATAAATAATTGCAGTGTTCCCGATCATATTCACTAAAAATGATTTGGAATCACTGACAACTTTAGCTGCCAATTCAATCTTCTCATCTTTAAGATCAATAAATTTTACTTTTATAAGTTCGTGGTCTTCTAGTGCTTTATCAACGGCTTTGACAAGACTCTCGGTTATACCCTTCTGACCTATAAGAACTACAGGTTTAAGCTTATGCGCAAGGGCTTTAAGCTTTTTCTTCTGACTTACGGTGATTTCTTTCATTTACACTCCAAAAAAACATAATAACCCAATTATTTAACTGGGTACAGGTAATCAAGTGTTTTTCGGAAAATAAACAGGTTTCTTAGGGAAATTACCTGATACTGACAACTACCCGCTTATTAAACCGCTATCCAATACTTGACCTGACTTTTCATCCTCCGCACCCCCGGAGGGGGCAAGGCACTACAAAGTGTGATTGTCAAACTACTATTATCATATGAATTTATTTGAAAAATTTATTCCATCATTTCCGTTGCCCCCTCCGGGGGTGCGGGGGATGTAAGGTTAAGTCGGAGAAAGGTTTTAATCCTACTTCCCGTATCTCTCAGGCCAGAGCTGCATTAGCCTCTCTTTTATCGATTTTTCGCTTCCGTTATCCGTTGGATTGTAGAATCTGGAACTCTTCAACTCTTCGGGGAGATAATTGTCATGTACAAAATTATGTTCAAAGTCGTGAGGATACTGATAGTCCCGTCCATAATTCATTTTTTTCATAAGTCCCGTGGGCGCATTGCGTATATGAAGTGGAATTTCGTAATCTCGCGAAAGAGCCGCTTCCTTTGCTTTTTTTATTGCCATATATGACGCATTACTTTTCGGCGATGTTGCGAGAAAAATAGCACACTGTGAAAGTATAATTTCAGATTCGGGCATGCCGATGCTTTTTACTGCAGTCATGGTTGTAACAGCCATATTCAACGCTGCCGGTGATGCGTTGCCGATGTCTTCTGACGCGAGGATTACCATTCTCCTGGCGATAAATTCGGGATCTTCACCTGCCATTATCATTCTGGACATATAGTATAATGCTGCATCTGGGTCAGAGCCTCTTAGAGATTTAATAAAAGCGGATATTGTATCGTAATGACGGTCACCTTTTCTGTCGTAATAAAGCACTGTACTCTCAAAGGCTTCCCGAACAGCTTTTTCCGTTATCAGCCCATCCCCGGAAAGCATAAATGAGACTTCAAGTATATTCAGCATTCTCCTTGCATCGCCATTCCCAAGAAGTACAAGGTTCTCTTTTACTCCATCTTCAAATCTTATATTTCCCTCTTTAAGAAGATGATCTGTTTCTACAGCGTTATTTAAAATAGTTTCAAGACTTCTCTCGGTGAGTCTTTGAAGTTTCATTACTCTTGCTCGAGAAAGGAGCGGAGAAATTACACTGAATGAAGGATTTTCCGTTGTCGCACCGATAAGTACAATATCTCCAGATTCGACTGCGCCCAGTACGGCATCCTGCTGTGCTTTATTGAATCTGTGAATTTCGTCGAGAAACAATAGAGTCTGCTTCCCCATCTGACGGTTCCGCTCACCTGATGTTATAACCTTACGCACATCTGCAACACCGGAGGATACGGCGCTCAGGTAATGATATTCCAGGCCGCAGTGCACGGCAATTATTTTAGCAAGAGTTGTCTTGCCGGTTCCGGGATCCCCCCATAGAATCATAGAGAAGGCTCTCCCGCCATCGATAGCAGAACGGATTATCCTCCCCTTTGCAGTAAGATGTTCCTGACCGATATACTGGTCGATAAAGGCAGGTCTGCATCTTTCCGCAAGGGGTGTTATTTTTTCATTCGGTCCGTTGAAAAGAGTAAGATTCTGATCTAACATTTAATCTCCCGGTCGATTGATGCAGTAGTCTTCATGAGAAAGACAAATGCAACAATACTAACTATAGTAATAAGAAACTCTATGTGTTCAGGAACAAAAAAAGCCACGTAGAATATTAATGCGCCGGCAGTCATAACAGCTCATTAGAATATATGTATAATTTTCTTCTTTCAGGAAGGCTAAGTCAAGAAATAATTTCAAAAATCTCCTCTTGGCTCTGCAGCACCCCTATCTTTGATGAGAAAAAGAGTGGCTTCGTGATAGGCAATTTACTGTATTAAAATTTTTTTATAAAATAAAAATACTAATAAAATTCCTGCTGCACAACCGCTTGGTATAATAATAAACGAACTGTTAACCAACATTATGAAATATGCCTTTACAGGTAGAGGCAATAGCTTAATATCAGTATCTGCCTCGCCTTCCAATAATATTGTTACTATAATAATTGCTGATGACGGCAGAGGTATTCCTTAATCTGTTGATTTTGCAGATTCAACAGGATTTGGTATACAGTTTTTGAGTTTACTTACAGAACAGATAGATGGGAGTATAAGAATTGAACGAGGTGAAGGAACTAAGTTTATTCTTGAGTTTAAATTGTAATTAAATAATACCAATTATCTGAATGAGCATTATTCCATAAGAGGATATTCATATTTTCTCAAAGTTAAACCGGCATTTATTATTGATCAATTTACAATTTCAATTTCTTCAATTCGAGGTTTCTGATGATCAGAAAAATTTTATTAATCATCATCTTTTTATTTTATTTATTTCCTGCCGGATTATTTTCATATCCTTCTGGCCGGGTACTTGTACTTAGCTCATACTATCCAGACTTTAAATGGAGTGCTGACACTGCACAGGGAATCCAAAGCATATTTGAATCATATCCAGCCATACATTTATCCTATGAGTATATGGATACAAAAAAAGCATCAGGCAATGATTATTTTAAACATCTATACGATATATATAATATCAAAAACATTAATACCACTTTTGATCTGATCATTTGCGCTGATAATGAAGCGTTAATTTTTTTTAAACTATATAGATATAAACTTTTTCAAAAAATACCTGTAGTATTCTGCGGAATTAATAATTTTACAACAGACGATATTAAAGGATTTAATAATGTTACCGGTGTTAATGAACAGACCGATGTAAAAGGAACAATAGATATTGCCATTAAACTTCAGCCCGGAATAAACAAACTGCTTATTATCAACGATGCAACAGAGACCGGCGAGAGGCTTGAAAAAGCAATAACAGATGTTGCAGAATTTTACAAAGGCAAAATTGAATTCATTTTTTTAAAAGGTAATCTGGCAGAAATTTACAAAAATGTGGCCGATGCCCGCAAGGGTACAGCAGTTCTCTTTACCGTTTTTTCAA
>JBBRFT010000343.1:0-3418 GCA_038241375.1 Spirochaetota bacterium | reverse complement strand
CATACTCTGGACACGGCTCTCCGCATCTTTCAAAGCGTCAACAGCAGCCGGATCTGTAAGTGAATCCGCCTGAAGAGAGAGCAGTCCATTTATAGTATTCATATTATTCTTAATGCGGTGATGTACCTCTTTTAAAAGAATTTCCTTTTCAAGAAGAAGATTTTTTATTTTCTCCTCGGCATCTCTTCTCTCAAGCTCTCCGGCCGCGCGGATGGCAACCATTTTCAGAATAGATTCTGCCAGACGTGGATTTACCATCTTCACACGGCCGATTACAGCAATAAGCCCTATAGGTTCACCAGTTGATCCCCAAAGCGTAACTCCGGCGTAGCTTTCTGCTTTCATCTCCTGAAGCACTAAATCATTAGGGAAGAGACCCCGCACATTTTCTTCAAATGTACAGATAGTTTTACCCGCGACAACACCGCATGGAGTATCTTTAAGTGTATACTCAATGTTATCTTCAAACTCGCCGTCAAAATATACAGCAACCGTCTGTGCCGAAAGCCCGCCCCCCACAAATTTATCGATACAGACAAAATCCATCTTTAAAGTTTCAGCAAGATATCTCGCCAGAGACTGGAAGAAATCATTCCCGCCGGATTGATGAGATCCGCTCATAATAAGAAATAATTGAGCATCTTCAATCTGCTTAGATTCTGTTATATCATGTGAAATGACCACCATTCTTTGGCATCCATCTTCGTATCGATAAACGCTGCTACGGCACTCGAAAGTATGATAACTCCCGTTTTTATGACGGAAGCGCCACTCATTAACAGATACTCCGCTTTCAGATTTCAAACTGATAAATTTCAATTTTGCGGAATCAATATCATCTGGATACATCTGTTCAATAGTATGCCTGCCGATTAATTCGTCAGGCCTGTAACCAAGCACATCTTTATAACGTTTACTTACAAAAGTATATTTCCCTTTTTCATCAATCTCACATATCAGTTCACTGCTGTTTTCAATTATCCTGGCAAGATTATTCTGACTCTCCCGAAGCTCAAACTCAGTTTTTTTACGGAGAGTCACATCACTGAGAGTCCCCACCATTCTTAAAGCTCTACCTTCAGAATCGGTCTCAACCACATTACCGCGAATACAGACCCAGAGCCACTCTCCGGATTTCATTTTCATTCTTAAATCTATATTAAATTTTAGCGCATTATCTATGCTCTGTCTAAGTTCATTCTCAACACGATCAATATCATCCGGATGGGCAAGCACTCTCCATGAATCATAATTTGCTGGAAATTCGTTATCTGTATATCCGAGTGTTTTGTAATACTGCTCGCTAAAATATGCCTTCCCGTCCGGTACATGCCAGTCCCATATACCGTCATCAACGGCTTTCAGCGCCTTCGTATAACGCTCTTCGCTTTCCCGGATTTTCTCTTCAGCATGTTTAAGTTCAGAAATATCTCTTGATACACCCAATACTTTATCAACTTCACCCTTTTCCCCGAAAATAGGAGTTACCCGCCAGTCAAGACTGACTTTACCCTCTGCACCCTCCCACTCAAAAATCTCCATTTGAGATTCACCCGTATCAAAAACCTTCTGAATCTTCTCCTCCCACAATTCACATTGTGCAATATCATATCCCAATTCCCGGTGAGTCTTACCTACGTACTCCGCCCATGTTGTATTGCTCACCTTAAGTGTTGCCTGGTTAGCATATATATGTCTTTTCTCTTTATCATAAACCATAATATAATCTGTACTGCTTTCAGCAAGACTCCTAAACTGCTCTTCACTCTCTTTTAGTCTTTTTTCAGATTCCAGGATTTCACTTTCCTTCTCAATCAGTCTTTCATTCGTTGCAATAAGTTCCTCATTGGAAGCCTCCATCTCCTCCATGGCTGCGGAGAGCTCTTCATTAGTCGCCTCCATCTCTTCCAGTGCGGCATTTAACTCTTCATTAAGTGACGCAAGCTCTTCGGTCCTCGACTTTATATCCTCTTCAGATTTTTTCCTCTCTGAAATGTCCCAGACAAGGGATATCATAAGCTCTTTATCTTTTAGAGGTACATTCATAGCAGTAATATATGAGACATCCTCGCCCTGTCGGGTGATAGGCACACAATCCCAATACATCCGTTCAGGGATTCCGCTTGCGCAATCTTCAAGAACCCTTCTTTTTATTTCTTCTCTGAATTCAGGATCTTCATATACAACATCCCAGAATGAATCGGGGTCGGCAATCGCTTCTCGTGTAGTGCGGTAAAATTTAGGGAAGTTGTCATTCATATAACTGAATTTAACCGATGGATTAACAGAGTTTACAGCGATTCCAACCGGCAGATTATCCATAACGGATTTTGTAAAAGCTAAACTTTCATTTAGGGCATCCTGCATAATCTTCTTTTCGGTATCATCTGAAAGTATGCAGTGAGTCTGTTTAAAACTCCCGTCATCTTTATATCCTATACGACCCTCAAAAGAGATATATCTTCTCTCTCCATTTTTATGAATCATATAAAACTCGGAGTGAATTTTACCCGCTGCTTTAAATATCGGAAATCTTTCGCGGAAGCCTACAACATACTCCGGTGCAAGAAAATCGCCGAACCATTTCCCCACAACCTCTTCTTTGCTGTAACCAAGTGTATCGAGCCAGCTCCTGTTTACCTCAATGAAAAAACCATTTTCATCAAGCGACTGATACCCGAGCGGAGCCTTTTCGAACAGACTGTAAAAATGCTCTTCACTGGCCTTAACTTTTTTATTGGCAGCAACCAGCTCAAATGCCATCTCAATCGATGACTGAAGCACAAAGTCCCCGGAACTTTTTATCACATATCCGTAACGGGTAATACCGCGTACACGTTCAACCATATCCCGCTCGGAGTGTGACGTATGAAATACAATAGGTAAATCTCTTAGTGCAAGGATCTGCTTTGCAGCTTCAGTTCCGTCAATACCGGCTCCAAGATCTATATCCATAAGAATAAGATCAATCGCATCGTTTGAACTGCAAATCTCCACAGCTTTTTCACCTGAACCTGCAGTTAAAACACTATAACCGAATCTTTTTAAAGTTTTAGCTATAACCATGGAAATTATAGCCTCATCCTCAACCAGTAGAATGGTTTTATTTATATCGCTGTTCATAATTTAAGATCCTATAATTAGTTAAGATAAAATTTTTTTAAATATAACACATTTACTACAAATAATCAACCGAAGTCAATCACACGAATGTGTTTTTTGATTCACACGATCGTGTGGTTTTTTATCACACGATCGTGTGATATGGGATGTTTACCCGTCCCGCCCCCACTGGCCTCTGGCCATCTCCCCCATGAATCGGAGGAGAATAAATTCAGAATATTTCGTATTACCCTTTCTCCCATTCATGGGCGACGAACAGGATGTTCTAGTGTCGAGTGCCGGCAGGACGCCGGAA
>JBBRFT010000342.1:0-3431 GCA_038241375.1 Spirochaetota bacterium | reverse complement strand
GAAGCTGATGGAACCTGTAACTATTGTAATGATGCTCTGAAAGCAAAAGATAATGTTTATTTTCCAGATGAAAATGGAAAGCATCAGCTTGAGGAAATGATTTCCAGGATCAAACAGGATGGCATAGGCAAAAAGTACGACTGTATGATGGGGATCTCGGGGGGACTTGATTCTGCATATGTTGCTTTCCTTGGCCATAAGTATAATTTGAGAGTTTTGTTGCTGCATATTGATGATGGATTTAATTCATCTGTAACCAACAAAAATATCACAAGGATCAGTGAAGCTTTCGGATTTGATCTGATTGTCAGAAGGCCTGACCCCGCACGGTATAACGACCTCGTAAAATCATTCATATTAGCAGGTGTCCCGGATATTACCTCTCTTCAGGATAGCGTGCTATTCTCAATTTTATACAGAGTTGCAGTTGAGAACAAAATAAATTATTTTTTATCCGGATTCAACTTCTCCCTGGAATCGATTACCCAGACAGGGATGGATTTTACTGATATGGTTCAGATAAAAGACATCCATAGGAAATATGGAAAAGTCGCACTGAATAGAAATTTAGGCTTGTTCTCAATCCTTGACAAGCGTGTTAAATATGGATTGTTCCATAAAATTAAGTCGCTGAAACCTCTATTCTATCTGGATTTTAACGCAAAAAGTGCATTGCAGGAACTCAGGGATGCTTGTGGTTATGAGTCTATAGGCAACAAGCATTGTGAATCAGTTTTAACAAAATTTCTGCAATCTTATTATCTGCCAGTTAAATTCAATATAGATAAGCGTAAATCACACTATTCCAGCATGATTGTCTCTGGTCAGATGACGCGGGAAGAAGCTGTTAATAATTTAACAGTGCCGTTATATGAGGTTTGTCAGATGGCAAAAGATATTGATTTTGTACTGAGTAAAATAGGCATGACCCTTGATGAGTTCAACTATATCATGGAAGAACCTCCAAGGCAACATTCCGAATTCCGGACATCTTACATAAATATTGTTACCGGTAAAATATTGCAAACAAGGAAGAAAATCCTTGGATATTGAAATTAGTGAGCTTTTCAAGAAGAATATGTTCAATATCTTAAAAAACGTGAAATGGAATTTGCTGAACAATTCTTATATGAATTCTGGGAAAACCCTGTTTAACCTCTACGAGGTAATAAACCCATTTCTAACATTCGGCTACAATTGTTTAAGCCCTACGGGCAAATATAAAAAAACAGTTATACCTGCTGTATATCAGAGAATTATATAAATTAGCTTGATGACAATGCCCCATGAGCATTTAGGGGTATTTTACCACGAAGTAACACAAAGGAAAAGAAGAACGCGAAACGTAAAACGTAAAATGCGTATCTTTTATCTTTTAAAGAAAGAGATATGAATAAGAAACTTCTTCGCGATATATTGCCTCCTTTTCTGATAAGATTCCTGTCAGGACTGAAGTATGGCTGGCATGGAAATTATGCAACATGGGAAGAAGCAAAAAAAAAGTGCACAGGTTACAGTTCAAGATTAATTCTTGATAAAGTTAAAGTTTCCACATTAATGGTAATGGAGGGAAAGGCTGCCTATGAAAGAGATTCTATGCGCTTTGAGGAAGCAGATTATTCTTATCCTCTTATGTCGGCGCTGATGTGGGTGGCAGCCCAGAATAAATCAAAACTGAATGTTCTGGATTTTGGAGGTTCCCTTGGAAGCAGCTATTTCCAGAATAAACTGTTTCTAGATACAATCACAGATCTTAACTGGTGCATAGTTGAACAGACAGATTTCGTTTCTGCGGGGAAAGAATTATCCTTAAGCGACAGGCTGCATTTTTTTTATTCGGTTGATGAATGTCTTGAGACTTACAAAATCGATGTTGTTTTACTATCAAGTGTTCTTCAGTATATCGAAAAACCTTTTGATCTGCTTGAAAAAATTAAAAATTTAAATTGCAAATATCTGATTATTGACAGAACCCCGTTTATTAATGGAAGGGACCGTATAACTGTTCAGAAAGTCAATCCATTAATTTACACAGCCAGTTACCCCTGTTGGTTTTTTAACAGGGAAAAATTCTTGTCTTTATTAAATTTTTCATATAAACGGATTTTTGAATTTGAAGCGCTCGACAAAGCAAATATACCTTCCGAATTCCGTGGCTTTTTATTTCAGAAATATGAATGAATATAATTATGGACTATATTTAAGATCAAATGCCAAATTCAAGCAAGTATGAGAAAGAACGGCTTTAAGGTATCTGTCATAGTTCCTGTTTTTAATGAAGAAGGATGTATTCCAATATTAGTTGATCGGTTGCAAAAAGTATTGAATAATTATCCTGATCATGAAATTATATTCATTGATGATGGTAGCAGGGACAATACCTTGAAGATTCTTAAAAAGCTGCATTCGGATGATTCAAAAATCCATTTTTTGTCATTTTCCCGTAACTTTGGTCATCAGAACGCTTTAAGGGCAGGCATCCATCATGCATCGGGCGATTGCATTATTTCTATGGATGCTGATCTTCAGCACCCGCCTGAAATGATTCCTGAATTAATAACCAAATGGGATGAAGGTTATGATATAGTTTATACTTTAAGAAAAGATATAGGAAGAAGTTCATTTTATAAAAAAATCACAGGACTTATTTTTTATAAAATAATGAATTCTGTTTCCGAAATTAATTTTAACAAAGGAGAGGCCGATTTCAGATTGCTGGATAAAAATGCAGCCGCTGAATTAAATAATTTAAATGAGAGTGGAATCTTCTTTCGGGGAATGGTTAAATGGCTTGGATTCAATCAGATCGGAATTGAATATACAGCTGATAACCGAATTTGGGGGACTACAAAATATTCAGGAAAAAAGATGTTTGGACTTGCAATTTCGGGAATAACAGGTTTCAGCATTAAACCACTTCGTATTTCAACTTTAATAGGTATTTCAATAGCATTTTTCTCACTTCTTTATGGAATCTATGCATTATATATTAAGCTATTCACAGATAATTCAATAGAAGGCTGGACTTCAGTGTTTTTTATGGTGACTTTTATAGGCGGTATTCAATTGATGATGATAGGAATACTAGGAGAATATATAGGCAAGATTTTTATTGAAACGAAGAAAAGACCACCCTACATTATTAAAGAGAAAAGCATTTCAAGCAATCAGATCAGATGACAACAGAGAGAGATAAAATAATACTGGCATTAATATTTATCAGTGTTTTCCTTTTTCTGATTCTTACGGGGACCATCACCTCAGGATATCATTTTGTCGATGATCATGAAGTGATCAAAATAAAAAGCGAATTGCAAACATCTTCATTATCCGATGTATCCAGTGCCTGGGTAAATGCAGATTTGAAAAGTAATGCCCGGTTTCGGCCTCTTTATTATATTCACAGAGTTATTGAGACAAAGGTTTTTGGC
>JBBRFT010000341.1:0-3466 GCA_038241375.1 Spirochaetota bacterium | reverse complement strand
GTATGTAACATCCGGAACAGGTGGTTCACAAATATATAATCCTGTCGAATCGTTTTTCCTTCGAGATTTTTATCATATGGTATTTCATACGATTTACAAGCTGTATAAAATGCTAAAACAGAGATAATTACTAAAAAATTCTAAACAGGATTTAATAGACACGATGACTCCATTAAATATTATAATTCCATTTAAGTTGCATTATTTATTTATGTTTTTATATTATTGATAATACTATATTGAAAAACCTGCCCCAAAATAACAATTAATTCCAGAAAGACTTGCACCCAAAGATTCGCCACTGTAAGTTTTTACCGTGTCCCCACCATCTTTGAATTTATCAAACTTTACATATCTTGCTTTTAATCCGGTGAAAAATGTCAATCCACTTTCCATTACAAAATCATACTCAACAAGAGCATGATACCCGATTACAGACTGTTTACCTTCCAATACAAAACTATCATTTGGAGCAACTTGAACCCAATCAAATTTAAGTTTCCCTGAATAATAGCCTGCACCAGCACCGAAAAGTAAAAAACTTCTAGAAGATTCCATTGGAATCATATAGTAAAGACTTGCAACAACTGGTACAACAGATAATGTTACTTCAGTAGTAGCATTGTTTGCCCATTTTGTTGAGGTAACTTCTGATTTAGCTTGAGCTTCATGATACCCAACTTCAGCACCAATCCCAAAACTACCAAAAAACAATCTTAAATCAAGATCAAATCCGTACGTAAAATTTGCACTAGTGTTTTCAGCGGAAAAAGAATTATTCGCAGAAACAATGTTAGCATTAAACCAGGCAGCATCTTCATTCCCGCTATCTTTTGCAAGACCGTTAATATCTGAATTGCCCGCATAACCTAAAGATAAAGAACCAAGAATTTGAAATGAAGTAGTAGATGCTCCAGAAGAACCATCTTCCTGTGCGAAAAGAGCTGTTGATGAAATACAGATTACTACAAGAAAAACTACTGAAGCATAAAACTTTTTAATCATTAAAATCTCCTTAAATTTTATTTTGAACGTTATTGTTAGTGACTATGTCACCATAAGTCAATAAAAAAATTTTTCCACGATAATTAATTTCAGGACAGGGCCCATCTCATCATCTAATCATGGGGAAGGTGCCCGTAGTGCGGATGGGGAGAGAAGATAACTATATCTCAATCTGAATAAACTGTCGTATCAGTACTCCAATCAGAAAAGTAATTGCTGCGACTCCAAGACTGATGAATGCCATTTCAAAAAAACGTGCTTTAAAATTCAGGTCCTTTGCCACTGCAATATAATAGTTAAAAAAGAATATGATGCATATCGCAATGACAAGTGTCACACCAAGGCAGATCATGAAGTTGTCAATAATAAGATAAGGCATTATAAGAAGTATTACAGTAGTTACATAGGC
Source organism: Spirochaetota bacterium (assembly GCA_038241375.1). GTDB lineage: Bacteria > Spirochaetota > UBA4802 > UBA4802 > UBA5550 > WRGT01. The sequence goes on along the minus strand of JBBRFT010000341.1, from coordinate 2,052 downwards.
AATCCCGGTATATACTGCCGACTTTAAAGCGGTCTCACCATCCCCCTCTGAACGCTGGGAAAGAAATTCACTTGCAGCCATTGAAAACGAAGCCGCAATTCCAGTTATAAGACCCGCTAGTGCTATAAGTTTTGTATTCTGCATTGCAAAGGTAAAACCGGCGAGTGCACCGGTAAGCTCAACAAGGGCATCATTAAGCCCTAGAACAATTGAACCAACATAATCCAGCCGCTCCTCTTCTATCAATGAAATGAGCTGTTTCTCATGTGTGTCTTCGTCGGCTGCAATTTTTTTTGCGTCCTTTACGTATTCACCAAGTGCTTCATAATTGATCTGAGCTGCAGCTTCGCCATTCTCCATAAGTTTTATACCGAATGTAAGGCCGAAAATTTTAGCAATCCAGTAAAATTTAAAAATTTTCCACCGGATTGGCCCCACTTCCACTCCGGTATATTTTTTCCATATTTCGTAGTGTGCTTTTTCGTCATTCCCTATTTTCCGGAGAACGTCACTGTTATGCTTATCTTTTACAGTATCTGCAAGTTTTGTATATATATGATACTCGGTAATTTCGTTTCTCTGCGCTTTTAGAAGAATTGGTATTATCGATTCCGGAATATTTACATCTTTCATTTCTCAACCTCTTAGTTTAACATCTAATCCATTTAACATACCACTAAAATAAATCAATAATATATTTTTCAATAATCACGATACTATAGCTATCCTTATATACTCACTGCTCCCGTAAGCTGACAACTAATTGCATCTTAACGGCCCGCTATATTTCCGGGGGGCTTAATATTATATTTATCAACATTATCTTTTAAGTCCCCTCCCGGGGGATTTAGGAGGCTTTATAAGGAATATAAATAGTGATTATCCCGCTCCGCATATAAGGGTGAGTTTATTATCTCACATAATCCTCGGGATTCAAAGCCTGGTCACCCTTCCGGACTTCAAAATGAAGATGCGGACCTGTAGATTTGCCCGTACTCCCGACATTCCCGATGAGTTCACCCTTTCGTACTTTGGTGTTTTTAGAAACCAGCATCTTTGAGAGATGACCATAATAAGTGGCCATATCGTCTGCATGTTTTATAACTATAAGATTCCCATAACCGCTTGTTTTGTATCCCGCGTCAAAAACGATCCCGCTCTCCGCCGCATAGACAGGCGTTCCAGTTGGAGCAGAGATGTCTATACCTTTGTGAAAGGTACTACGCTTTTTATTAATGGGGTCAATTCTATACCCGAATCTGCTCGATAATTTTCCAGAGGAAGGCATTATCATGCTCCAGTCTGTCCTCCCTGAATCGTCATCTATCTTCGAAGGAATATCATCTGAAACAAAAGCACCGAATACCCAACCCTCATCCCCGTTATTTCTCTTTACGAGAAGCCATGGCGCCCTCATATTTTTTATAACTTCTACTCTGTCCGATTGAAATACAATCTGGACTCTCTCCCTGAATTTTAGTTTTCCTACAATTTCACTGGAAGCTACATCTTCTGAACGCATATTAAGAGATTCAGTATTGACATAACCATAAATCGTAGGCGGGATAACTCCGGAATAATGAAAATTATCTGTATCCTGAACCCCCTCAATAGCATTTCTTTCCACGGGAATACCCAGTTCAATTTCTCCGCTAGAAATCTCTTCACTGCTTTCACTGAGAAAGGCATTTAACTCTCGCAGAATTGCATCACGATTTTTCAGATCAAGCGTATGTTGTTTTATTACTTTTATCTTATGCGTCTCCGCAAATCTGTTTGACTGCTGTGCATCTAAAGCAGAGATTGTTAGAATTAACAGGACTGCAATATATATTTTCTTCATAAAAAACTCCGGATTTATTTTTAGACAGTTTCAATTCAGCGATATAATCACTGTTCATAAAAATTCCATCTCTCTTCATTATTTTCGGCATTAACAATTCAAAAAGTGGGAATAATTTATCATTAACAATCTTTTATTATTCATGCACTATTTTTTGGCAGCAAATTATTCTTGGAGGCACAGCGCTTCGCGCTGCGCCTGAAATGGGG
>JBBRFT010000340.1:0-3467 GCA_038241375.1 Spirochaetota bacterium | reverse complement strand
ACCCCGAGTTCATTCCCCATATACCGGAGAACTGTTCCTCTCTCCCCCATGAAATGATTAAGAGCGACAGCCATAATCTTCAAAGTGTCATCACCGGCTTCATGCCCGAATGTATCATTAATATATTTGAAATTATCCGGTTTCATCAAAAGGAGACCAACCGGCTCGGAACGGTTTTTCATCAATCCGGGCAGAGTCTCTTCCAGATAAGTTTTGTTAAGCAGACCTGTCAGTTTATCTCCGTAAACCTGCCGTTTAAGTTCCTGAATAAGCGCAGAGTTTTCACGAACAAGTGAATTGGCGTTTCTGATCCGCCTGGATATCACTTTCAAAAATTCATATAGTATTACAGCTGCAACTTCAGGATGAGAATCAAGAATAATTCTGAAACTTTCACCATCACCGGGAATTCGAAGCAGAGTAGAAGCAGATGAGGCTATTACCCCTGCATTAAAATCTGCACCTGTAAAAAATTCCAGTTCACCTATAATATCACCGGGAGCCAGCTCGGCAATAATAGAAATACCTTCATATGGATCAGTTCTTATAACCTGAACAGAACCTGATACAACAATGTACAGAACACCAGATCTGCTCCCCTCGGCGAGAACGCCCTCACCGGAATTATACGAAACAAACCCGGAGTATCCCGAAATAAGATCAAGACCCCGATCATTAAGTGAAGAAAATATTTCCGTCTTCAACAGCCAGTCTTTTTTTTCCATAGTCGAAATATAATCTCTAATTCAATAATTTTTAAAACCGCTTCTACAGATTTAATCAACAATAATGCTAATAAATATTTCTATCCGTATGCCATGAAACCTGACGGATAGCAATTTTACCAGCAAAAAACACACAGAATTACCGTATTCATTATCGACACATAAACCAGCGAATTTTCCTTCTACCACAACATTTAAGCAGAAGAGAGAAATTCCACCACCAGTTTATGAGTTAAAGCTTCATTCACGCTAAATAACTGCATATTTTTTGTAAAGAACTACAATAATTATAATAATCTTTTATTACAAAAAAAGGTTTTTAAAGAAACAGTTCATCCGATAAATACTACATAGGTATAAGGTAACTGCTAAAATACCACCAGCTTACAAGCAGTTACGATATAAATATCTTATTCCAGAATAAAGGATTTGTCATGAAATTTAAAAAAACATTGAAGAATATAATGAATACTGCTCTGACCCTGATTCTATTCTCCGTATTCATTACAACAGTTTCCGCACAAACAGAAACAATTAACGAAAAAAAGAACACCCCGGTTAAAACGAATAACCCCGTAGCAGAAGACAAAAACAAACCGGTTGTAATTGATCCGAAAAAAACCGATTCTGATCCTGCTAAAAAAGGAGCTGAACTAAAAAAAGAAAGTAATAAGCCTGAAGTGTGGGATGATGCGAAAAAAGCTGCGAAAATTGAATCCACCCTGGAATATGGGATGCAGAAAGAACGTAAAATAGCAATTATAATGATCAACGAGATAAAAGATGAACAAATAAAGAATAAACTAATTGAAAAACTGGTTTTTATTATTAGTAATGATTCTGATATAGAAGTAAGAAAAGCGGCAGTAACTGCTATTGGTGATCACAAGTTCGTATCTGCAGTACCTTCACTTATAAAAGCCCTCGATGATGATGAAGATGATATTAAAATTGCGGCATGCTACGCGATTGGAAGAATTAAGGCTGAGTCCGCAAAAACAAAGCTAATTGAATTATTTAAAAAACAGGATTTAAAAAAAGATTCAAATTTAACTGATGCTATTATCACCACTCTCTATGAGATTAAATCATCGGACATACTGGAACTTGCGGTGGCATCTGCTAAAGATAAGGAAACATCAAAAATGATCCGCGAAAGACTTATAATTTACATCGGCAATACAGGTTCAGCAGCTCAGAAAGACTTTTTAGTTGAATTATTTAAAAATGATGAAGAGGAAACCGGGATAAGATTATTTGCAATTAAATCAATAGCAAAATTAAAGCTTAAAGAAGCGGTACCGGAAATAAAAGAAATAATAAAGGAAATAGATTCATACTCTTTTGCTAAAAAGAAAAAATACTACGATATATATATGCAGGCAGTGGCATCTCTTGTGGAAATGGGTGACACCGATTCAATAGATCTTCTCATGAATTCATTAAGAAGTGATAATACAGCAGTAAGATTAAAGGCAGTGAATCTTATAAAAGAATTCAATGATGAAAGAACAATTGACATATTAAAATATAAAATGAAAAATGATCCAAATGGAAGAATACGAAAAAGTGCCAGAAAAGCTCTCGAAGATAAAGGACTGATCGAAAAAGGGAAAGAGGAAGAGAGTCAGGGGAATGATATGGAGAAAGATGATAAAGATGACAAAGTTGAATAATGACAAAAACAGTTTAGAAAGCGGCAGTATAAAAGACAAGATGAAAGAACTTCTTTCCATCTCAGGATTTACCCTACTTGCTGCCTTTCTGGCTCTCTTTTTAGGAGATTTATTTTTCTTCCCTCTGGCATATTATTCGGTAAGAAACGTGGATATTTTTAATATCCTTTTCAGATATACTGCTATAATCTTTACGGTATCAGTATTTATAATACTTCTCTTTATTAAAATAAGAGCACTCCATAAAAATGGAGACTCTCTGAAGACAATTATTAAATATGTTTTCCTGCGCCCATTTCAATATGCGGGATTTTTAATCTTTGTCTTTATACTGCTTTCACTGCTTACAACAGTCATATATCTTCTTTTCAGTTCAAACTACTATCATCTGTTTAGATTAGCCGGCGGTGCATAAATATGGCCATTAAAGCATTCGACAAATATTTCTGGAATTTACCTCAACTGAGCAGAGAAACTGACTTCGAAAAGTTCTGGGAAAAATCTATTTCGGATATAAAAAAAATTCCTATTGAACCTGAAATTACCGATGATCATAAAAAGTATACTTCGAAATTCAAAGCGTATAACATCTCTTACAATGGATTTCTTAAGGCCAGAGTAAAGGGAGTACTGTACGTCCCTAAAAAGAGCGACCGAAGCAGAGTAATAATTCACCTTCATGATTACAACAGATACCCCGATAAAAGCATTGCAAAAATTCTGTCAGATAAAACAGCTCATCTTTTTCTTATAATGCGCGGTCATGATATAATTGAAAATAGAACCGATGAAGAGCTTGCTCAGGAGAGGCCCCTGGGTTTTATTGTAGAGAATATAATTGATATGGAAACATATTACGCTCGTTCAGTTTATCTTGATGTATACAGATCAATAGATTTTCTACGGCTTATAAATTTTATCGACTGCAGTAAAATCGGTATATACGGTAAGGGATTCGGTGCGGCTGCGGGATTCTTTACCGCAGTATACTCGAACAGAATAGGTGCAGTCGTTATGGATTCACCGCTGTTCTGCAATCTCCCGTTGAGTCAGAACATCTCAATAA
>JBBRFT010000339.1:0-3479 GCA_038241375.1 Spirochaetota bacterium | reverse complement strand
CATTGGCGGCGGGGAAATTATTCACAAGTAAATACTAAACTTAATAGAATTTCGCAACTTACTTATGCGAAATTATGAGGATTTATGAATAGACCCCTTATACAATTTATCTTAACAGTATTATTTATTATCTCTGGATCGGAAATATATTCTCAACAAAATCCATCCGGCCTGAAATGGAAAAGCATTGATACGGGTACTTACGAAATCATATTCCCCGAAGAGATTACACCTCTGGGTCAAAGAGTCGCAAACCTCATGGTTCATTATGAAAAATATAACTATTCAAGCATAAAAGCAAAACCGAGACATATACCTATTGTACTGATCAATCAGTATGCAGAACCTAATGGATTTGTCTCACCTGCTCCGTTTTATTCGCACTGGTTTACTACACCATCTTCTTTTGATTCGATTGAGTGGTTTAAAGGTTTAGCTATACACGAAGGTCGTCATATGGTTCAGATGAACAAGTTGACGGAAGGTGTCGGTAAAAGTGTATGGCAGGTTTTACTTGGAGATATGGGCTCTGCTTTATTTTCAGGAATATATGTACCGGTATGGTTCATGGAGGGTGATTCCGTAGTAATGGAGACGGCTCTTACGAAAGGCGGTCGAGGAAGAACTCCATATTTCAATATATGGCAGAGGGGACTTGAACTTTCAGATGAGACTAGATACTCATATTATAAATCATTTCTCGGGTCGTATGACGCTCTTGCCCCATACCCGGATCATTACAGACTCGGTTATATACTTTCATCTTATATCAGAAAGCATTACGGAAAAGAAGTATGGGATAAGGTCCTTGCTGATACCGGACGCTACTTTCTGTGGTATACCTTTGACACAGCGCTTACCCGTGCGACAAGACGATCCATAACCGAATTATATACAGCGGCTCTTGATGAATATAAGTTGTTATGGGAAAAACAGATTGATGGAATTAAAATTACTGAAGCAGAAACAACAATATCCCCGGATAAAAGTTTCAGATTACCATCAGTTTCTATGGATTACAAATACTGGCACATATTCCCTTATCCTTCATTTTCAGCATCCCGGTCCAAATGGGAAAGTTTCATGTTCCCCTCGGTATCTGATGATGGAGATATTACGGCTGTTCAATTTTCGGGAGATAAAAAAATATCTTTTGTAAAACTTCTAAAGAACAATACAATTCTAAAAATAAAACAATTACCCGGTGAAATAGTATCAGGTTTCCTTATGAATGAGAGGACATTTACAACTGGAGGAAATTTCGCATTATGGCGGGAAGGGGTACCTGACCCTAGATGGGGGTATCGAAGTTATTCCGACCTGAAATTACTTGATCTTAATACAGGTAAAACATCATATCTTACCGACAAAAAAAAATATATATCATCGGCCCTATCAAATGATGGTAAAATTGCTGCAGGTATAGAATATGGTACTAACCTTAAATACCGGCTTTCCGTAATAGACACCTTGACCAAAGAGGAAAAATTCAGTGAAGAGATAAATAACTCGGGATATATTTTCGATCCTGCTGTTTCACCCGACGGAAAAGAAATTGCTCTTGCTGCGCTTGCTGATAACGGAAACGCAATACTGATTTACAATTTAGGAACGAAACAAATACGAACTGTTATCGGCTACACAAATGACGAACGTTTAAAATCACCTGTTTTTTACGGGACATACCTGATATACGGATCAGATTATTCCGGTATAGATAATCTTTATGCCGTCGATCTTACCAACGGAAAACGTTTCCAGATTACGTCACGTCTATTAGGTGCATACTTCCCCTCAGTAAAAGGAGATAAACTTTATTTTAATGATTATTCAATAAACGGATACCAGGCTTCAGTGATGAAAATTGATTTAAAAAAATGGACACCACTAGAAATTACTAAAAAAAGAGTAACCGATTATATCGCCCCCATTGTCGAACAGGAGCTCCCGGGAGACAATAACGGAATTGATAATATACCCGACAACGAATATAAAGTTAAAAACTACTACCCTATTTTAAACAGTATTAATTTTTTCGGATGGCTTCCTTATTTTGATTCAACATCATCGGAATTCTATTTCAGTATTCTCTCTAGAGATGTTCTTCACACTACTGATCTTACATTTTCATATATCCATAATTTTAATGAAAAAACAGATGCTGGCCGCGCCTCTCTCATTTATAGCGGTTTTTATCCTGTTATAACTTTAAGCGGAGGTTATGGTGAAAGAGCTTTATATCTTCAGGATGAATCGACGGAAGATGTTCCTGTTTATCTTACATGGGATGAAGTTACCGGTTTCGCCGCAATTTCATTTCCTTTGAATTTTTCACGTGGAATAACCACCTCGGGTCTTAATTTCGGAAGCGGAACTGGTTACGTTAAAGTTCAGGAAAAAAACCGGAATGATTATTCAATATACAATGGAATTGTAAAGGATGGAGAACTTCAGTATATCAACTATTTTCTTTCACTCAGATACATGAACCAGGCGGCGATGAATTCAGTATCGCCGGGAACAGGTTGCATTTTTGATCTATCCTATGTTCATACACCATATTATGGAGATTATCGCGGGAGTTTACTCTCGACAGAATTATCACTTCATCTTCCCGGGCTTATAGAGATGCAGGGGTTAAAACTTTCAGGCACCTATGAAAGAAATAATACCTCAACTTATACTTTCCCTCAAAAATATCTGTTCCCGAGAGGTTATGAATCAATTACCCATGAACAGTTTTTTAAAGGGACTGTTGATTATAATTTCCCCATCCTTAATTTTTCTGCTCATATATGGAAACTGATATATTTTAAAAGGATCAACGGAGCAGTGTTTTATGATTATGGCGCCGGGAATAATTCAGGAGACACTGCAGTTAAAGAAAGAAGAGAATTCGTATATTACAGGTCTGCGGGGTATGAAATTACAGCTGAACAAAACTGGCTTTCAAACAAATATCTCGCAATTGAACTCGGATTCAGATACTCCCGCTGTTTTGATGCAGATGAAGATTCAGCGATAAATAAAGATAAAAACAGATATGACCTTGTTGTTAAAACACCGATTTAAATAGAATCGGTGTTTTAAAACTTAAAGTTTTTCAGATAATACTCATATAATCGATCAGCCGGAAGCAGCGAATATGCCTAGTTTTATTTCAATGACTGCTTCACATTATTATTGATGGAGACAATTTCAATCTGCACCTTCATTAAAGTCCGGATCAACCGATTCGATTTCAGAATTATCCTCGGGATTATCAGTAGAAGAATCATCTTCAGAGGAATAAGTCTTCGGTTCCTGCTTAAATTTTAATTTAAAATAATCTACTATTTCGGTATACCCATTCTGTGCGGCGGAATCTATTGCCCGCTGATCGTTACGGTTAACCATTTCAGGATCGGCTTTTTTCTCAACAAGCACTTTTATAACATCAATTTTCCCCTCAGATGCTGCCAGATGAAGCGGAGTGGAAG
>JBBRFT010000338.1:0-3482 GCA_038241375.1 Spirochaetota bacterium | reverse complement strand
TAACGTATTGCTTACCTGACGTTGCGGCGGCCGTTTGCCGCAATGTGGCGTAGCCCTAGCGAGGTACTCCGAGCGCCGCAGGTAAGCTTTGTTGTCTGCTGTTAAAATGCGGATGGCTCGGAGAGTATCTAAACATGGGATAAATTTAATTCTTTAAAATTATGAATTGTATTTAATACTTTTGATTTTAAATGAATTTCTTCTTCAAGATCAAAATCATTTTGTAATCCAAGCCAGAATTGGGGTGAATTACCGAAAAATTTACTAAATCGCAATGCTGTATCTGCGGTTATTCCTCTTTTCCCTTTAATTATTTCAGAAATTCTAGTTTGAGATATCTTTGTCTCTTTTGCAATTCTATAAGCAGTAATATTTAATGGCTTAAGAAATTCTTCTTCTAAAATTTCACCTGGATGTATATTTGGTAATCTTTTCATTTTTTTTCCTTAAATAATTAATGATAATCAACTATTTCAACATTGTAACAATCGCCATCTTTCCATTCAAAACAAATTCTCCATTGGTCATTGACTTTTATACTATGTTGTCCTTTTCTGTCACCTTTTAATGCTTCAAGATTATTTGATGGAGGTATTTTCAAATCACTAAGTTCTGTTGAGTTATTCAACATCCTCAGTTTTCGTCTCATAATTTTTTGAATATCTGATGGCAATTTCGTTGAAAATTCTCCATTCCAGATCTTTTCAGTTTCTTTGGATTTAAATGAACGTATCATTAGTCAATAATAACTATTTCCGTTAGTATCGTCAAGTATTATTATAGTAAAAAACAAAAAGTTTAGCATTTTAATGGCAGACAACGTCTTGGCTATACGACGTTGCGCGGTCTTTTGCGCAATGTGGCGAAGCCCAAGCCGGTACTCCGGCGCAGCGTTATAGCCTTTGTTAGGCGCAGTTATTTTATCTGTTTCTGCAAATAAAGTTGATACAGTTTATTTCCATTCGCTGTTAATGTAAAAAGTCGTGCTGCTTTTACATTTCTTTCTATAAATCCTGATGAAACGAAGTACTCTATTGCAAATAAACAATCATTTTTCTCATAATCTACTTGAGGAATTGAAACAACACGAGATGCACATCCAAATATTATAGGCATATATTTTTTTATTCTTTCATCCTTAATCATTTCATCTAATTCAGTTTGGGAAATTTTCTTTTCAGTAGTTGGTTGCTTCTCTGGTTTTGGATTTTTAATAACTTTATTTTTTTCAATCATAGCATTAAGAACTTTTATTTCTTCATTTTTATCTTCAATAATCTTGGCAAATTTATCGGATTGATTGAATAATTCTTCTCTTATAGCAATAGATTGTTTGATCGTTAATAATTGATTATTTTCAATCTCATTTTTTTTCTGAATTTTCCATTGATTGAATTTTAAATTTATATAAAATGCAGCATTTCCTAAAAAAGGAAAAAACGAAATCAATATAATTGTTGATAAAATCGGATATAAAATAAGAATTTTCCAATCATAACAGTAAGTAGTTATATAATCAAGTTTTGTAATTGTTAAACTTTTCTCGCTGATGAATATTGATAAATATAGTATTTTCCAGTTCCAAATACTCCAAGCTATTATGAATGTGCCATATAAAGGACTTGTTACTCGTTCGTAGAGTATTGAACTTATGGATTTTACAAAATCATTAATCATAATGTAACCGTCAAATTAACCGATAATTTTAATACAATACTGGGTTAGATTACATGGCATTAGCTTTATAATATCTTCAGAATTTTTAGCATTTGGCAGTTCTTTAAAAAGATGCCTCAGGTAATTATAAACATTCAGATTATTATCTTTAGCAGACTCAACAAGAGAATAAAGAATTGCGCTGGATTTAGCACCGCGCGGAGTATTTGAAAAAAGCCAGTTTTTCCTCCCAATAACAAAAGGTCGAATGGCATTTTCAATTATATTATTATCAGGTGTAAGCTCAGCTGAATTAAGATAGTTGATGAAATTGTTCCATTGCCCTACCGCATAATTAACAGCTTTACCGGAATCGCTTTTCGGAGTTATATAGGTCTGCTTTTCATCAAGCCACTTTTTGAATTCCTCCAGAATGGGGACGACCGCTTCTTTTCTTTTTTTCACGAACTCGTCCGGCAGAAGATTCTCACTACGTAATTTTTTTTCAATATTATAAATCCGGGTTATAAATTTCAAACCTTGTGCGGCGGTCTTTGATTTTTTATCTGACTTTAAAGTGTCAAAAAACTTTCTTCGGATATGCGCGAGACATCCGACATGATTGAGCCCATATTCACTAACCGCTTTTGAGTATCCTTCATAACCGTCAGTTTGGAGAAAACCTTTATAGTTTTTCAGAAGCTCAAGGGGAACACTTGAATTTCTTGTAGGAGAATAATGAAACAGTGTGAGTTTTTTTTGTTCTTCTCCTCCACGCATAACCCACATATACGATTTTGATTCTGCACTTCGTCCTTCTTCATTCAAAACCTGGACCGTGGTTTCATCCATCTGAATAACTGATCCGCTTTTGATATAATCCTGCATCGCAAGATAGAGAGCGTCACATCTCTCAGCCGCGAGCATGGCCCAGTTGCATAGAGTCGCTCTTGATATTTCTGTTTCTATCGCTTCAAATTTCTTAGAAAGTCTGTAGAATGGCAAGGCGTAATTGTATTTCATATCAATCACATAGGCAAGCAGGCCGGATGAAACGATACTGTACGGGATAATTCTTTTAGGTTTTTCAGCCTTGATTACTTCTTTGTCTCCGGAATCAAGAAATCCGTCACATGAACATGGTCCGTATTTCTTTACAATATGAATTACTTTTTTCAGCTGCATTGGGATTATATCAAGTTCTTCGGTGCGTTCCTCGCCGATTATAGAATGCGTTTTCCCGCAATATTTACAGAGTTTATCAGTCTCATTAAGTTCATATACATGTTCTTCAATAGGAAGGTAATCGGGGAGTTTCCGCTTGCCCCCTTTCTTGCGTGTATATTCTTTAATCGTCAGCGTTCCATCGCTCTTTTCATGATCCTCTTTTTTATCTTCTTCTAAAAAGGTTTCACATTCGTTAAAGAGACCAAGCTGGCCTATCTGCTCCATGCTTACTTTTTCTTTGGTGGGAGAAAAATATTTTGCAAGTGCAGCTTTATATTTTTGATTAAGACTTTCAATCTCTTCCTGGGCTGATTTATATTTAGTCTGAAGTTGGGAGTAGTTATTCTGGAGAGAGAAAATTATCGCTTTCAGTTCTTCGATGTTATCGGGAAGTATGTTTTTGCTCTCACTCATACTTACCCGATAACAGAATCGATAAAATATTAATACTACTTTTTTATGTAACGTGAGAAAAATTTAATTTTTTATGTGCATTGAAAAAATCAATCCCCTTCAAAAGCATTTTCAGTTCTTCGATGTTATCGGGAAGTATGTTTTTGCTCTCACTCATACTTACCCGATAACAGAATCGATAAAAT
>JBBRFT010000337.1:0-3509 GCA_038241375.1 Spirochaetota bacterium | reverse complement strand
AAGTAAGCCTCTCCAAAAATTTTTACAGCCTGCGCCCCTACTCCGGCAGCCCCGACGGTATGGGCCACGGTATTCAGCGAAAGTATTGCCGACAAGGGTCTGTCGATATTGTTTTTAAGTCCGATCATTTTCCCGGCGGTTAAGCTCCCGTTTGATTCTTTTACTCTGAGATAAGACATTGGAGTAGACAGTAGAACAGCCTCCATGATTGAACAGAGAAACGAAACAGTTAAAGCAAGAAACAGATAGAGCAGCAGAAGCATCATAATTTTTTCCTGTGGAATAATTTTGATATATACCCATAATAATCAGAGTTTTGTAAGAAACGGTCAAGGAAAAAATAATTACTCCCTATCTCGCCTGATGCGCAATGGCAATGCCATTAAGTTAAGCCCCCTAAATCCCCCGGAGGGGGACTTCAAACTTTTGGTGTAAATTATAATTCGATGCAATATAGTCTTCAAGCCCCCTCCGGTTTTTTTGGGGGGGCTGTTGTAAAACTTGAAACTCTTAACATAATGACATTGGGGCCGGGGGTGAGTTTTGAAAGTTTTCGGCTTACTTCTGAGTTACCGTTGAACAGGATATAAATTTATTCTCAAATACACAGATCGCCGGGCTTTGGAATAAAAAACCCTGCTGGACGAGAATTAATAATGCAGAAAACATAAAAATTATTTGCAATAAATTTTAAAAATGGAACCTTACTATACAATCATGGGTCTAATCATAAAGGTTCATATCGGATTAATAATATAAATATTTTCAATTCTTAAACAAAACGGAGAGCTTAAACATGAGTATATTAAGCGGATTAAAAAAAGTACCGCGCACGGCATTTTTTATCGGAACTGCAGCTGTAATTTTATCGTCACTATTTATAATTAAAACATCAGGCGGAGGTGAAACAATCACAAGCCCCGAACAGGGTCCCGTTGTAGAAGCAGTTTATGCTCTTGGAACAGTAAAAACAGATAAGCTTTATAACGCGCGTTTTGGAATGAACACTATCATAAGGAAGCTCTATGTGCGCGAAGGTGATTCTGTCGGGAATGGTTCTCCACTTGTCTTGGGCGATACATCATTCCCTCTTACGGCCCCATTCTCCGGGGTTGTTACTGCAGTAAATTATCTTGAAGATGAAATGGCAGCTGCCGGACAAATAGTACTTACCATTTCAAGTATTACAAACCTCTATGTTAAAATATCTCTCGATCAGGAATCGATAATATCAATTAAAAAGGGACAGGCTGCAGAGATGAGTTTTGAAAATCTGCGGAATGAAAAAGTTAACGGCATTGTAGATGCTGTTTACTTATCGGGTGATGAGTTCATTGTGCGTATAGCTGCTGAAAAATTTCCACAGGGTATCCTTCCGCAGATGACCTGCGATACCGCAATCATAATTAGAAAAAGTGAAAACGCATTGATGATCCCTTCCGCGGCGGTTAAAGCAGGAAAAGTTAACATCATAAGAAACGGGAAGAAAATGACGGTTCCGGTTGCTGTTAAAAAAATTGATGCTAAAAAGTCTGAGGTTACCGACGGTTCAATTCTTCCCGATGATAAAATCATTACACCGGATAACGTCGCAAAAGGAAAAAAATAAAATGTGGTTCCTTGCACTTAAACATATCTTTTCACGTAAAAGCCAGACTCTTCTTACATTCCTGGCAATAGTTCTCGGATCGGGCGGTTATGTGGTTTTCTCGGGAATACAGCTCGGCTTCCAGGAATACATGGTAAAACGCCTTATCGAAAGAAGCGGTCATATAAACATTTCAACCCGCGATGATTTTATTAACGCCGAAACTCTTAAAGAAGTTTTCTTTAAAGGTGAAAATGTCATCTGGATAAATTCACCATCAGGGAGGAGGTCTTACGACAGTCTCACCAGCCCTACTGAATGGTTCAGAAAACTGAAGAACAACCCCGATGTTGTAGGCTACGCTCCGAGAATTTCAAAAGACGCGATTGCAAGCCGCGGAGGATTTTCACAGTCAATAAATTTCATAGGAATTGATCCTATACTGCAGACCGCTGTCACCACTCTTGCAGAGGATATAACCTACGGAGATTTAAACTCACTTAATAACGGCACATCTGTTGTTTTCGCCGGAGAAAGACTGCTTCAGATTCTCGGAGCAAGAGTTAACGATACAATAAATATCTCCACATCCGATGGTGTTTTAACACCGATGAAAATTATCGGTACATACAACACCGGAGACAGACGAAGCGATGAAAGGGTAATTTACGGATCATTGAATACTGTCCAGAAGGCAACATCATCCCCCGGAGAAATAACTACAATTATTGTTAAGATAAATGAATTCAGCCGCGCCGCAGAGATCGCCACAGAATGGAGCGCCATGAGCAGAGACAGAGTTGAAAGCTGGGATCAGCTGAACAGCGACCATCTGAGCATGATGTCAACACAGGATATTGTAAGAGTTGTAACTACAAGTGCCTTCATTGTTATTGTTGCATTTGGAATTTATAATATTTTGAACATGGTTGTTAATCATAAAAAACGTGATATTGCAATACTCAGGTCGATCGGTTTTGATGACAAAGATACATCATTCTTATTTCTTATACAGGGTGTGCTCATTGGACTTGCCGGGGGTCTGGCTGGTCTGGCTATAGGGTTTGCGGGCTGTTTATATATTGAGACTATTAAAATTCCCATGGGGAGACAGCACATGATGATATCATGGGATATAATGATTTATATAAAGGGATTTTTCCTTGTCTTCGGTGCATCAATCATCGCCAGTTTTTTCCCGGCAAGGGCGGCGGGAAAGTTATCACCAATTGAAATCATACGTGGAGCGGATTAATCATGTACGCAATAGAATGCAGAGATATAGTGAAGTCATTCGGAGATCCCCCGCTCGTTGTACTTAAATCTATTTCACTTTCAATTGAACAGGGTGATTTTGTAGGAATTACCGGTCGTTCAGGCTCAGGCAAATCAACGCTGCTATATGTCACCAGCGGACTGGACGAACTTACCTCCGGTGAAGTACTTCTCTCTGGTAAAAAAATCCATGAGTTTGAGAGTAAAGAACTTCACCTGTTCAGAAACAGAAAGATGGGATTCGTATTTCAGTTCCACTACCTCCTGCCCGAACTTACAGCTCTGGAGAACATTCTTATACCTGCACGGAAATTCAAAGAGGAAAAGAAACGGGCAAAATATGCGCTGGAGCTTATGGAAGAGTTTGACGTTATGCACTGTAAAGATAAAATCCCGTCAAAGATGTCCGGCGGAGAGATGCAGAGAACCGCAATAGCGAGATCACTCATAATGGACCCTGAAATTTTATTTGCCGATGAACCGACGGGAAACCTGGACTCGGAAAACGGTACCAAGGTCATGGATATACTCAAAGAGGTAAACCGCCGTATAGGAACAACCATACTTATGGTAACACACGAGTCCGACTTTGCCGCAATGGCAAAAAGACAGATACATCTTACAGATGGAAGAATTGATAAAGACT
>JBBRFT010000336.1:0-3546 GCA_038241375.1 Spirochaetota bacterium | reverse complement strand
ATTCTGAAGGGACTTAAAGGGATAAATATAAAAGGATATGAAATACATATGGGGCGGAGCACTCACCCTGAAGGATTAAGCTGTTGCACTGAAACTGAAAACAGTAAAGGCGGAATTGTCTCCGGTAATATTTTCGGGACTTATATCCATGGGATATTTGATAGCATGGAATTTACCGGTGGACTTCTGAATAATATACGCCGTAAGATTGGACTTGAAGCTGTGTCGTATAACTCCAATTATGCGGAGATGAGAGAGAAGGAGTTCGCGAAACTTGCGCAGCTTATCAGGGGTCATCTGGATATAAAAAAAATATACAGTATACTGGATAGAGATGATACTCGCCGTTAAAATTACTATCGGTTTTATTCTCGATCTTATTCTCGGTGACCCCCGGAGGTTTCCTCATCCCGTGAGACTGATCGGAGGAATGATCTCCGGATTGGAAAAGATTCTCCGCAGAGGAGTCTTTGAGAGAGCAGCCGGGATTATCCTTATTGTAGTTGTTATACTCTCTGTCTATTTTTCTGTAATGTATATCTCCGCGCTGTCATGGGCGCTTGAGATATTTTTTATTTATACGATATTCGCACTGAAGTCGCTTTCAACAGAAGCTTCAAAAGTTTATGAAGCACTTATAAATGATGATATTGATCTGGCGAGAAAAGAGATTTCGTTTCTCGTTAGCAGAGATACTGATGCCATGAACAAGGCCGATATTATCCGCGCGGCAGTGGAGACTGTAACTGAGAATATCGTTGATGGCGTAACCGCTCCGATGTTTTATCTTTTTGTCGGAGGCGCTCCTGCCGGAATGGCATACAAGGCGGCCAATACAATAGACTCAATGATCGGTTATAAAAATGAAAAGTATATAAGGTTCGGATGGTCCGGTGCAAGATTAGATGATTTGCTTAATTTTGTTCCGGCAAGAATCACAGGTTTTATTTTAATACCTCTTGCCGCTCTTTTCACAGGGGGGAGTATAACAGGTGCATACCGCATACTCGCGAGGGACAGGCTTAATCACAGCAGCCCAAATTCCGGATACCCGGAGTCTGCCTCTGCCGGAGCTTTGGGAATACAATTGGGAGGTCCGGCGAGCTACTTCGGAGTTACGCAGGATAAGCCTCATATCGGGGATAAAGAGAGAGATCTTGAACCCGAAGATATAAAACGGGCGGTAAGGTTATTGTATGCAGTTTCTTTTATCGGGGTGGGGCTTGGGTGGATTATAGTTTTAATAATAGAAGCAGTATTCGGTTAAACCAGTCATCCGAAACTTTTCAAAGCCCACCTTCGCACTCAACGGCCCCCCCAAACCCCACGGGGTAGATTTTGAGGGCCGTAAAAATTGGTCAAGGCTTTGATTTATCAGAACAAATAGCAGGAAACTATAGATGAAAACAAATCATGGCGGAAATATTTACAGCATCGAACGGGAGTATGGTATACCCGTAGCAGATATTGTCGACTTCAGTGTAAATTTGAACCCTCTGGGGACTCCCTGTGCTGTGAAGAGAATGATAACTGAAAATCTTGATGAGATTATGCGTTACCCCGACCCTGAATACATCGAGTGCCGCGAATCGATAGCTGCATATCACAAGGTTCCACTGAACTTTATTACTGCTGGAAATGGAGCGACTGAACTGATCTTTCTGTTCTGCAGAGCTGTAAAACCGTCGAAAGCCCTTGTTGTCGCACCGGCCTTTTCCGAATACGCCAGAGCGCTTGAAGCAGTTGGAGCTGCAGTTGTTTACTTCGAACTGAAAGAATCGGATGATTTTAAAACGGATATTGACTCTTTGAAAAAAGAGATCCGGAATGGATACGATCTGGTTGTAATATGCAATCCGAATAATCCGGCCGGTACATTCATAGACCGGGAAGATATGATCACCCTCTCTGAAGATGCACCTTCGGGATGTCGGCTACTTCTGGACGAATCGTTTATAGAATTTGCAGCGGATGGTTCTGAATCTCTCACTGTTTTGAATGCTCTTATGCCTCATAATATATATGTACTCCGTTCGCTTACAAAGATCTTCACTCTGCCGGGGCTCCGGCTTGGGTACGGGGCCGGTTCAGATTGCGAATTAAACCGTAAACTTGCGGATATGAAAGAGCCATGGTCGATTAATGTGTTCGCGTCTAAATGTGCCGGATTATTATTCAAGGATAAAGATTATTTTCGCGAAACGCGGCGTGTAATTTTTGAAGAAAAAAAATACATGACTGATAATCTGGAAAATTTTTCATGGCTGAAAATTTACAGTTCTTCGGTAAATTATCAGCTTTTTAAAATTCAGAATGGAATGGCATCCTCTGAACTTAAATCGGAACTGCTGAAAAGAAATATCCTTATTCGTGATGCTTCGAATTTTAAGTTTCTCGATAACAGTTTTGTACGGATAGCAGTTAAAGACAGGGGGAGTAATTTACTGCTTATTGAAGCTTTGAAAAATATTACTGCTGGATATGGGTTTGGTTGTACACGACGTCGGGAGTGAGTTGAAAATTTGTTTTACTCATATTTTTTTTCTTTACAATCAATACAGTAAATTTAAATTGCAGTTAAGTTTCAGTAACGGAACACGGTGTAAATCCGTGGCGCTCCCATCGCTGTAACCGGGGACAGAACCGCACAATGCCACTGTTGAATTCATTATGATTGATACGGGAAGGCGCGGCATCTGACTGATCCGGATAGCCAGAAGACGACTGAAACCTCAAACGAATTGAATCTGATGGAAAAGGATTCTGATAACATATTTATTTATGTTACCGGAGTCCTTTTTTTTTGCTCCGGCCATATAATAAATTACAAAAATCAGGATGGTAAATATGGAATTATTAACGGTAACAATCGAAAGCATCAGAGATCTTAACAGAGATAAAATGGCAGAGGCTGAAGAGAGGGTTAACTCACTCCTGAAACCGCCGGGAAGTCTTGGTAAACTTGAAGAGATAGCGATTCAGCTTGCCGGGATAACGGGGAAACTGCATAATACTATTCAGAAGAAGTGTATTATAGTAATGGGTGGAGATAATGGAATCGTAAAAGAGGGTGTTACTTCATTCCCTAAAGATGTAAGTCTTCTTGTCGCAGAAACAATGGTTGGTGGAATTTCCGGTGTTGCTGTTCTTGCTCGCCACGCCGGTGCGGAACTTAGAGTTGTCGATCTCGGTATAGACGGAGACATAAAAGCAGAAGGCGTTATCAATAGAAAAATCAGAAAGTCAACTTCCAGTTTTTTAAACGGTCCAGCCATGTCAAGGGACGAAGCGGTTAAAGCAATTGAAACCGGTATAGAAATTACAAACTCAGCGATAAGAGACGGTGTTGACCTTATCGGAACCGGTGAGATCGGAATCGGAAATACAACAACAAGCAGCGCCATGCTCTATGCTTTCACTGGTGCGGATCTGGACATAATAGTCGGGCGCGGAGCTGGGCTCTCCGATGAAGGTCTCGTAAAGAAAAAAGAGGTAATACTCCATGGGGTTAATTTCAATAATCCTGATTCATCTGACCCAATTGAT
>JBBRFT010000335.1:0-3554 GCA_038241375.1 Spirochaetota bacterium | reverse complement strand
GTTAGCAATTTATTTTCAGCGCGGAGTATTACATCAAGAATGCACTTCCAACAGCTAAGTCTTATGCTGAAGCTATCAAGAAAGCCCGAAAGCTTTTTTTGTGGTAAGCTTCCTGGCTTTAGCTGCAAATATTAAATTGGTAATATATCAGTTTAACAGGAGAAGGGTATAAAAGCTCAATCCTCTGAAAGATGAAATCTACAAAGACTCAAAAGCATATAAAGATGTAACAGAAGAAAACAGATAATTACTCTACCGTTAACGGCTATAATTATCCAGGTTTCTCATATTTTGAATTCCAGGATTATTTTTGTCAGTTTACTACGCTCAATCTTTATATTCCCCTCAAGCTGCTTTGTCAATTCCCCTACAAGAATTAATCCGAAACCTGTTGAATTTTCAAAATTTATTGAATCTGGAATACCATTACCGTTGTCCTGAATTATGACAGATGCGGTACCATCTTTTATTGCTGCTGAAATCACAATTAAACCTTCCTGTTTATTTGTGAATGCATATTTCATGATATTGGTTAAAAGTTCATTGATAATAATTCCCAGCGGGTGTAATTTTTTTGCATCTAGAATGAAATCCTCAATATGCTTTTCTACTTTTACAGAATCGTTGTTCGGGAAATTTAATATGATTTCGTCAATAAGATCAGGAAGGTAGTCAGCTAAAGATATCTTTTCAAAATCGGAAGATTGATATAATTTATCATATAGCACCATCATGCTCTGAACACGGCTTCCTGCATCTTTAAGGGCACTGATTGCTGAACTGTCAGTTAGTGATTCTGCCTGGATTGCAATAAGACTGTTGATTGTGTTCATGTTGTTTTTTATACGATGGTGTACCTCTCTAAGAATTGTTTCTTTTTCAGATAAAAGGGCTTTTATTCTGTCTTCATTTTGTTTTCTATCAGTTATATCTCGAGTTACACTTATAATGTGTTGAATATCATTCAGGTTAATAACTTTAGCAGACATCAGTCCAACCATCTGTTTGCCATATTTATCTTGAAAAAGCGCTTCAAAATTTTCGCAGAATCCTTCACTACTCAGTGTTTTGAATAATTTTTGACGGTCTTCATTGTTTTGCCATATTTTAATATCGCTGTTGGTTTTGCCTATAATCTCCTCTCTAGAAAAGCCGATTATTGCGTTAAAGCCTTCATTAACTTTAATATACTTACCATCGGTCATACGGGTAATTGAAACAGCATCGGGGCTGGTGTTGAAAATAAGTTCAAGATTTTCCTGATTTTCTCTGTTTTCTGAATTCAAACGATGGTTAACCAGAATGATTAAACCGAAGGTCATCAGGAAACCTTCACTAAATAAAATGAGGAAAGTAGAAGTCTGAACTATAGTAGGGGTGAACAGGGTGTTTATCGGATTAACCGTTAAAGCCAGAAAAGCCCGGAACAGGAAAAAAGATCCAAGTATAAAAAACAGAGATACGTTGAGGTTTATTGAAGCTCTGATCGATTTGGTTTTATTTCTATATAATATTTGTGAAATCATCAGAGTGATAATTGCATAAGCAGTAAAAACTATAGAAGTACGAATATTGATATTACTATTTATGTAAGTGTAATAAAAATAAAAAGGTAGAAAAATAGTAAAAATAGAAATAATAATTTTTAAATTTTCTTTTTTATTAAAAAAACGTGCAATACCTATATATATGAAAGTTTTGCCTATAAGAATCAGTAAATTTGCTAAAATAATTGAAATTAATTGACTTGTGATAAAACCACGGAAAAAAAGAAGTCCGTATGCCACTGCTAGTGATGTGAAGCCGAGTAGCCACCATCCTATGCCGCTGTAAACCTTGTTTATTTTATATTGAATGAAGATAGCAATTAATTCAAAAACGGTGGCGATACATATAATAATGATCAGTGTACGGATGTCAATATTCATCAAATATAACTCCTGCCGGATAACTAAATGCTTTTTGAAATAACGTTTTGTTCTTCGGCTATATTCATGGAGAGTAAAATAGCGCTCATGGAGCGGAGCCGAGGATACCATTTAAAGATAACTTGAGAACAGATTTAATTTATCTATTTTATGTTAATATAGTTTAGTAGTTAAAACAAGTTTAAAAATCAATTTTGAAAATTTTAATGACACAATTTTAAAAGAGACTTTGTAATAAATTATTTTATTTATTACAGTGGGACTTTTGTTTCAGTTGCGCAGAATAGAATCAGCTGTACGGTTTATATCATTTCTTTTATTAATTCTGAATATAAATACTTATAAAAATTTGCCCATTATTACTTTTTCATTATACTTAAGTAAGAGTATAATGAAAAAGGAGGCATTTTGAATGTTGAATTTTAAACTATCGGAAGAACAGGAACTGATTAAAAAACATGCGAGAGAATTTGCTATTAAAGAGATTCTCCCGCTTGCTTGGCATTATGATGAAATTGATGAAATACCCCTTGAAGTTCTTAAAAAAGCGCACAAAGCGGGAATTATGAATGCTGACATACCGAAAAAATATGGCGGCAGAGAGTACGGTCTTGTTGAGGCAGCTATTATCACTGAAGAGATCGCAGCAGCCTGCCCCGGTCTTGCAACTTCTATTTTTGACAACTCTCTTGGAATGGAACCGATTATACTTTCAGATAAAGAACATATAAAAGAGAGATATCTAAGCGAAATCTCAAGAGATTTTAAGGTTATCTGTTTTGCGACATCAGAACCGCTAATGGGGTCAGATGTCGCCGGGATCAGATGTACCGCAGCAAAGGATGGAGATGATTATATCCTTAATGGAACAAAGTACTGGATAACCAATGCAGGTATTGCTGATTACATGACAGTTTTTGCAACGGTTGATCCGGAAAAAAAACATGCCGGAATCTGTGCCTTTGTGGTTTCACGCGGACAGGAGGGGGTAACTGTAGGGAAGAATATTCAGAAAATGGGTCAGAGATCATCTAATACGGCAGGATGGAATTTTAAGAATGTCCGCGTTTCAAAGGAAAATGTTCTTGCTGCGGAGGGTGAAGGATTTGTTCTTGCTATGAAAACATTTTCGAGAACAAGGCCGATAATCGGTGCATTCGCCGTCGGAGCCGCAAGGTCTGCTATGGAGTATGCAATTGATTACGCAAAGAAAAGAAGAACCTTCGGTACAAAGATCTCCAACTATCAGTCAATACAGTTTAAAATAGCTGAGATGTATCAGAAGGTTGAAACATCAAGACTCCTTGTTCATAAGTCCGCCTGGGAGGCTGATAACGGGATTGATCCTACTGTTAATGCTTCTATCGGAAAGTTTTATGCCACTGAATCGGCAATGGAAGTTGTAAGTGATGCTCTTCAGATTATGGGGGGTTATGGTTATACAAAAAATTATCCTATTGAACAGCTTTTCAGGGATACAAGATTATTTATGATCTATGAAGGGACAAGTGAAATACAGAGAATGATCGTTGCTGGTCATGCCCTTAATTCTTATGTTCCCGCTATGCCGCCTCTTGAGGATATGCCGGTTACACGGGAGTTTGATCCCACTCTTGATGAGAACAG
>JBBRFT010000334.1:0-3571 GCA_038241375.1 Spirochaetota bacterium | reverse complement strand
CTATATCAAGAAACTTATATCTCCCTTCAACCATAAGAGAGAGCGCTGTTCCGCTGATTCTAAAATCAACACCGAAAAACAGATCAACTCCGGCATCAGAATCTTCTTTGTCATCACTATCTTCATTCAAATCATAATAATTAAGAGCAGGGCCGAAACCGATAAATGGAGCAATCGCACCTTTGTCAAGAAAATGCCAGTACCAGTCCATATGAATTCCCCATACATCGGCATATTTAGAATTAGCGTCAGAGTTTTCAAGAGAAAACACATCAATGCTTGGTCTGAAATCCAGATTGTTAATTAAAAATGTTCCCATATCAAAGTATACTCCGAAATTCCAGTCATCATCATAATCCTTAAGATCGTTCCTTGGGGTGGTATAGCCCCCCTTTACACCAATAGCTCTTGCAAAAGCGCTGCTGGATGAAAAACTTACAAATAGACAAAGTACTATTAAAAGCATTGCTAATTTTTTCATTTTTTAAAATCTCCTTATACATAAATATATTTAATCTAGAATAAATATTAATTATAGACGCTGAATTTGTCAACTTATTTTATTATTATACTCTTTAAAAGAGTATAAATTTATCTCTTCAGGTCATTGCACGATAATAATTTGATTCCGGAATTCCTGATTTTAATATTCAACTCTGTTTATTTGAAATTATACTTGAGGATTAAAAAATTCTTTTATACTCTGACTTCTTAAAGAGGATATTATGAACAGCTATATTAAAAGAAAAATGACGCGGAAAATTCAAATTGGGAATCTTTCGATTGGAGGAGACTCCCCGATAATAATACAGTCTATGACAAATATACCTATTGAAGATGTTAACCGGAATATAGCTCAAATAGAAAATCTTAAAAAAAACGGTGCTCAAATAGTAAGGCTCGCCATACGGAATGACAAGGGGATTGAACCTCTATCTAAAATAATTAAAGCCTCTTCGATTCCACTGGTTGCCGATATTCACTTTGACCATAAACTTGCAATAGCAGCAATAGATGCCGGTATCGCAAAAATAAGAATTAATCCGGGAAATATCGGTGATGAAAATAAAGTCAAAGAGGTAGTAAGAGCCGCCTCTGCGAATAATATCCCCATAAGAATCGGTGTAAATGGCGGATCGATTAATCGAAAAAAATATTCCCACGTATCACCGGAAAGTCTTGTGGATTCAGCCATGGAGAATATTCAGATTCTTGAAGACAACAATTTCAGTAATATAGTTATCTCGATCAAATGCTCGGACATATTCCATACGATTGAAGCGAACCGGATGATCTCGGAACTCCGGGACTACCCGATCCACATAGGCTTAACTGAAGCAGGTTACGGACTTTCATGCATTGTGCAGAGTTCAATAGTTATCGGACATCTGCTGATGAACGGTATTGGCGACACAATACGGGTTTCTATGACAGGTGATCCTGTAAACGAAGCTGTTACCGGGACAAAAATTCTTGAGTCTCTTAATCTAAAATTTTCACCGATACGGATGATATCGTGCCCAACATGCGGAAGAACCGCCGAAGACATAGATCTGCTGGCAATTGCCCAGGAGACAGAGAGTGAACTTACACAGAAATTCGGAGAAATACTTAATCAGAGAAATGAAAAAATAACTGTCGCGGTTATGGGGTGCGAGGTTAACGGACCGGGAGAGGCTGCCGAGGCGGACTTCGGACTTGCCGGAGGACAGAATGGAAAAATTCTGCTCTTTGCAAAGGGTGAACGGATAAAGACAGTTCCGGTTAAAGATGCGGTAAAAGAACTGATTGCAGCTGTCGGGGAGAAGCTTTCAGTATAGTTCCATTAAGTTAAGCCTTCCCCATCTCACTATCTAATCATGGGGAAGATGCCCAAAGGGCGGATCGGGCGTAAAGTAAAATTTTATTAATTTATTTCGCAACTTTCGTCATAATAAACTCTGTTCCGTTCAAATTCAATTTCCCTTTTACAACCGACCAGCCGAAAACTCTTTCCGGACTGAAGAATGAATTTGTTTTCAGCACAAGATACTGTTCTCTGAAAGAATAAGTTCCCTTGTCCCCCTGCTGTTTTGCTCTGGTTTTATAAGTATCTCCAAGGTATTTCTGCTGATCTTTTGGTATTTGTTTTAACATTGCTGCAGTCGGTTTAATTTCATAAGTCCAGGTATTATCACTTTTAAATGTGAAACGGTGCAGGTCATATGGATTTGAATTCTGAAGCCCCTCCCAGATACCCACGATAGCTTTCCCCGACTCATCTTTTTTCTCTGATGCATCAGCTTTCCCGCCTTTTGCTGTAAGGAGAGCAACTATTTTTTTATGACCATTCTTTGTCGCCAGAGATAGTGCTGTACTGTTATTTTTATCTTTAGCATTGATATTTGCACCCTTATCAATGAGAAGTTTTACCAGTTCAGGAAAGTCACTGCTTGTGCTTTTAAGATCAATAGTTGCTGCTGAGGCTGTCATTAAAGCTGTACGTCCACTTGTATCCTTCAGCTCAAGATTTGCACCACGTTCAATAAGCAGCTTTGCCGTATCCACATGTCCGCGATATGCAGCCATCATTAATGCAGTTTCACCCTTCTTATTCTGCAGATTAACTTTTGCTCCTTTATCTAAGAGAAGTTTTGCCCGCGCAGGATTCTTTGTTACAACTCCCCATCCTGATGCGTACATAAGAGAAGTATTTCCTGTTACACCCTGAAAATTAATATTTATTCCACCGTCTATCAGAAGGTTCATCATTTTAAGGCTGTCATTTTCTTTATTGGCATAGGCGTGATTGATCGAAAGCATCAGAGCATTTGAACCGTCAGTATGGATAAACGCGTTGACATTGGCTTTCCGTTTAAGGAGAGCTGAAACAGTATCGTAAAACAGATTAGCGGAAGCAACAAGCAGGGAATTATTGCCGACTACATCAACCGCTTCGATGTTTGCACCCCGATCAAGAAGATAATTTACCATAGCTGTATGATTTTTCGATGCGGCGAATATCAAAGGTGTCCATTTATTAATGTATATTTGAAACTCAATTTTCGCGCCCCGGTCTATCAGGATCTTAGCGCCTTCAACAAACCCCCATTGAGCAGCATTCATCAGCGCAGTCATACCTCCGCCCCCTCTTATGAGAACCGTCCTGGGTACAGATAGTGGAGTCCCTTCAGGGAGATCAATTTTAAGATATTTAGCATTAGATGTCATGGGACAATTATCAACTTTTGCGCCCCTGTCAAGCAGAAGCGTAAGAACTTTCTGCGCGTTCTGATTGTCGGCAGCAGTAGAATCTTTTCCGATAGATCCCGCCGCTGCTATCAGTGGTGTAAACCCTCCGGAGTTAAGCTGTTCAATATTTGCCCCTTTATCAAGAAGAAGCGCGGCTATTTCATAATATCCTTTCTCTGCCGCATAATGGAGCGCGGTATTGAGCGGTTGCGATCCGACAAGTTCAATATTTTCCGGAATATACTTGTCTGCCAGATTAGGTTTTGCGCCTTTTTCAAGAAGCATTTTTACCACTTCTGTTCTTCCAGCATAAGCAGCGGCAATCAGCGGCGTACGCATC
>JBBRFT010000333.1:0-3573 GCA_038241375.1 Spirochaetota bacterium | reverse complement strand
GCTTCTTTTTACAATTATTCTGAATTTTACGGATCCTGTTGAAAACGTTATATCCCGCATTATGGAGCGAAATGCGGACTACTATGCTCTTTCAGTAACCGGAGATCCGGAAGCGTTTATATCATCTGAAATAAGGATAGCAAAAGATAACAGGTCGAGATTGAATCGACATCCGCTCCCGGCATTTTTCCGCAGTTCACATCCTGCGGCAATAGAAAGGATAAAAATGGGGGCTGGTTTTAAAAAGTCTTCAATTATAGAATAGTAAAGGCAGAAAAGGTTCAGAGCCTCTTAAGCTCTTAGACTGTGTAATTAAAAAAAAGGGCTCCGAACCTTTTTTTTTCAAAATTTTTTCCATCTCCGACGTATCTATATTAAACCAATATATCCGGAGAAAAGAATGCCATTACCACGTAGAACCATAATCCAGGGAGTAACATATCACTGCTTTTCAAGATGTCATGGTAAAAAGAATCTTTTTCACAGCAGTTCTGTGAAAAAATATTTTACAGAAGCAATTATAATGTGCCAGGAAAAGTATGAGTTTGAACTCGTTGCAGCAGAACCTGTGGGGAATCATATTCATCTGATAATAAAAACTTTGGAGAACAGAGAGACAATATCAAGCATAATGCAGTACATAAAAGCCAGAATTGCCGAAAAATACAACCGGTCAACAGGAGAAACAGGTGCGTTCTGGAATGAAAGGTTTGGTTCAACGATAATTGAACATTCCGATAATCCGGAGAATTATCTTCTCTGGCTTTTATGGTATATTGGATTTAATCCGGTTAGAAAAAGACTGTCCAGAGAGCCTCGGGAAAACTATGTAGGCTTTATAAACTGTTATCTGGATAAAAATTTCAAAGCACAGGTCGAGATTACATTACATCCATATTTCACTAAACTTGGCAATTCTTTTGAAGATTGTGTGAAAAAGTTTCTCTGGTACGAAGAAGCTTATCTTAAAAGACTTGCTGTATATTTTTAAAAATAATATAATGCAATGCAAAGGTTCAGAGCCCATCGTAAAAGATAAATTTCAAAATGATTACAGACGAATAAAATGAGATTATTGATAGCTGTGAATGGTTACGATAAAATAAGATTAAAATAAACGTCCGATAATAAACGGGATGGCTGTTTCAACTCTCAGAATTCTCTCTCCGATATTTACTGTCTCAAATCCGATTTTCTGCAGCGCATCGATTTCATAGGGGATAAATCCTCCCTCGGGTCCAATTGCAAGCGTTACCGGTGAGTTAACTCTTCGCGGACATTCTATTCCCCCAACCGGATGAGCTGTCAGGGCCAGAGCCCCTTTGATAAGCTCGGGGAGTTCATCTTCTACAAAAGGTTTAAAGCGTTTTCTGATTTGAATTACAGGTAGAATCGTATCCCGGCTCTGTTCCAGCCCTGTAATCATCTGTATTTTAATATTTTCTTCTTCCAGCATCGGGGTTTCCCAATAGCTTTTTTCAACACGCCAGGTTTTGATAATGTAAATTTCTTTAATTCCCATAGAAGCTGCATGCTGAATCACTCTATTTAATACTTTAGGCCTTGGCATTGCCAGTATAAGTTTCAAAGGGAGTGGATGGGGTGGCGGATTCTGAAGATTCAGGTTCAGAGCAAGTCCTCTGTCGCTGATTTCGGTTACAATTCCCTCACCAATTGATCCATTAAGAATTCCTGTTTTTAAACTATCTCCAATTACCGGTTTTATATATGTGAGTATATGTTCAAGTCTTGATCCGGTGATCAGGGCTTTCCCATCATGTACATCTTCAGGGTTGAGTATTATCAGATTCATTATTATCTCTTATTTGTATGGGCTCTTTATAGGCTCTGGCCCTAATTTGTAAAAATATAGATCAGAGCCCCTTAAAGCTTAAATTTTTCTACCACTAATTAAAAATACAGAAAATTTGTTAATATTTCCATCCTTATCCGGTTTAGAAATCTCGGCAGCAGTAAAATCGGTAATATCTTTAAATCCTGCTTCAGAAAAATTTTTTTTCATCTTATCACGATGAAAACCCATGTGAAAAACTCCGGTTTTATCTTCGTGGAACTTTCCTTCATCAGAATCCAGATCTGCAATACAGAGAACTCCGCCCGGCGTAATTACTGAATAAAACTGTTTAAGAAGTTGAACAGGATTTTCAATATGATGCATAGTCATGCTGCTGGTGATAACATCATATTCCCCAGTGAGCTTTTCTTCTTTATCTATATCAATAAGAAGAGTTTTTATGTTTTGAAGATTCTGATTAACTATTTTTGACTTTAGAACTTCAAGCATCTCCACCGAACTGTCAGCTCCTGTTACGGTATTTACAAGAGGGAGTAAATGCAGTGAGAGAAGCCCAGTTCCGCAGCCAAAGTCAAGAATTTTCATACTTTTAGTGAGTTTTACATTTGAATTTATTGTATTAAAGACAGATTCTGCCATTTCCAAACGGCCTGGGTTCTCATCCCACTTTGCTGCATCTTTATTGAAATCACGTTTTTCTGTTGACATACTATTCCTCATCCTTGTATTTAAGTTCAGAGCCTTGTTTAACCTCCGGATTTTATTCTTCAGGTCAATTATTCAGTGCTTCTTTAATCCTATCAATCTGCCGCATCCGGATTTAAAATTTAACATTTTTTCTATGATACTCTTATCACAATTTTATCTTTAATTTATCAAATAGTTTTTTATTTTAATTAAATGTATATATTGAAATCAGGAGAGGTTTTTTCCGTGCTGATTGTAAAGCATCGGAAATGATTTATATTAGCATTTATTAAAGAGTAGATACGATGAAAAATTACTTTTCTGAACTTTATTGCGTCGTATGTTAATGTTAGTTTAACGGTGTTTTATTACAACATCAGGACTTTTAAAAAATTTTTTAGGGAGTTTCTTATGCATTCAATAACAAAAATAATACTTATATTCTTTATCATGTTGTCAGCGTCTATTATTTGTACGGATATCTTATACGCAGAAGACGATGGGATAAAAACAATAAAAATCGATACTAAAAAGGTTGAAGGTAAACTTAAAGCGGGAGTTGCACTCGGTTATCCATGGGGTATAACCGCAGGTTACAGGTTATCCGACATATTTGAATTAAATGGTACTGTTGGGAGTGACTACAATGATTTTACAATGGGAGTAAACGGACTTTTTTCAATTGTTAATCTGGATATATCAAATGAAAAATTTCCGATTTCGGTCGGTCCGGCTTTATATTCTCATTTTGGTCATCATGACGGCAACGATAAAAACGGCAGAGATGATGAATACACCAGAATAGACCTTCTCGGAGTTGTCCGTATTGAGTATAGTTTTGATGAAGTTCCGCTCAATCTTTTTGTTGAGGCGGGTGTGGGTCTGGAAGTTGTAAAATTCGCTGAAATTGCCGGTTCATTTGCAATCGGTGTACGATATATTTTCTAGCGGATACTCAATGTACGAATTTACATATATAATACCCTCAAAACTTGAAGATGAATACACCTCAAAACTGATTGGTTCTGGTTTGACATCTTTCTGTTTTGAAAAAATATCCAGGACTCTCT
>JBBRFT010000332.1:0-3576 GCA_038241375.1 Spirochaetota bacterium | reverse complement strand
TGTTTTTCAAGCACTGATAAACATGGCTGTGGCAGTCAATCTTCTACCTGTTACCGGGCAGACCCTACCTCTTGTGAGTATGGGGGGAACTTCCATTCTCTTCACGGGTGCTGCTTTGGGAATTATTTTAAGTGTTAGCCGCAATATTAAAAACCCAGTTAGTGATGAAAAAACCTGATTTAAGAGTAATTATCAGCGGTGGTGGAACTGGCGGGCATGTCTTTCCTGCTATATCCATTGCTAATGAATTGAAAGAAACTTTACCTATGGTCGAAATACTTTTTGTTGGTGCAGAAGGTAAAATGGAAATGGAAAAAGTACCAGCAGCAGGTTTTAAAATTATAGGACTGCCAGTAAGAGGTTTTCAACGCAGGTTGAGCTTTAAAAACATCTCTTTCTTTTACAAACTCATTGTGAGTCTAATGAAAGCCAGAAAAATTATTTCCGAATTCAAGCCAGACGTCGTTATCGGGGTAGGCGGATTTGCATCGGGACCTGTTTTGAGAGTTGCAACACGTAAAAAAATTCCGACATTGATTCAAGAACAAAATTCTTATGCCGGAGTTACTAATAAAATTTTGGCATCACGCGTCAATGCAGTTTGTGTTGCTTATGAAGACATGGAAAGATTCTTTCCAAAAGATAAAATTATTTACACCGGAAATCCCGTCAGAAAAGATTTACTAAATGTTGAAAAGAAACGTGAAGAAGGACTCATTCATTTTAATTTCCGTGGAAATCGAAAAATTTTACTTGTATTAGGAGGCAGTTTGGGGTCAAGGACATTAAACAGGAGCATACAAGCAGGAATTGAAAAATTAATTGAAAATAAAATACAAGTTATCTGGCAAACAGGAAAAGATTACTTCCCTGTTGCGAAAGAAATTGTTGCAAAATACAACAGCGAAGATATTCAAGTATTCGATTTTATAAATCGAATGGATTTGGTTTATGCAATTGCAGATGTAATAATTTCCAGAGCCGGTGCTAGTACTGTTTCGGAACTTTGTTTGGTAAAAAAACCATCTATTTTAGTCCCATCTCCCAATGTGGCTGAAGACCATCAAACTAAAAATGCCATGGCTCTAGTCAATAATAACGCTGCCATGATGATAGAGGACAAAGAGGCTGTAGATAAACTGGTCGATGAAACACTAATACTTATGAGTGATTCATTCAGAATGAATGTTTATCACGAAAACATATCGAAAATGGCAGTACCCGATTCCGCCAAAAGAATTGTAGATGAAATAATGAAAATTATTGATTAAATATGAAAAAAACTGCAAATCCTGAATTTGTTTACCTTGTTGGAACCGGCGGCATAGGCATGTCTGCTCTTGCTAGATGGTTTATGCAAGCTGGCGTTCAGGTTGCGGGATACGATAAAACCACTGGAAACATTACCCAGAATCTAGAAAAAGACGGAATGCCAATCGTTTATGAAGATAGACCTGATTTAATTCCTACAGATTTTCTTCTCACTGAAAATATAAGTAAAACCCTTGTTATTTATACTCCGGCCGTTCCTGCGGATTTAGGGATACTTAATTACTTTAAAGAAAACGAATATCAGATTAAAAAAAGATCGGAAGTTCTAGGGCTTCTTTCTGAGCAACATAAAACTCTTGCAGTAGCTGGAACACATGGCAAAACAACCACAACTGCTTGTTTGGCTCACATTCTTAAATACTGCGGAAATAACTGTACGGCCTTTATTGGTGGAATTGCCAAAAATTACAATAGTAATATACTCATAGGCAATTCAGGAGTGATGGTAGCAGAAGCCGACGAATTCGATAAATCTTTCCTTAAGTTATCCCCAACCGGAGCAATTATAACTTCTGTAGAAGCTGATCATTTAGACATTTATGGTAACGGGGCAGAACTTGAAAATTCCTTTAGAGATTTTGCGAATAAAGTAAAAAACAAC
Organism: Spirochaetota bacterium; assembly: GCA_038241375.1. Lineage (GTDB taxonomy): Bacteria > Spirochaetota > UBA4802 > UBA4802 > UBA5550 > WRGT01. The sequence continues at coordinate 1,643 of JBBRFT010000332.1, read as the reverse complement.
GGATCACTTGTTGTGAATCAGAAATATAGCCATCATTTTTCAGGCCTTAAGCGACATATAATAACCTATAGTGCGAATGAACAAGCAGATTATTACGCAAAGGACATAAAAGCAGAAATGACCGGAATAAATTTCATTTTTGTTTTTAAAGATGGAATGGAAATCCCAGTTCATATGCCAGTTTATGGCGTTCACAATATCGAGAATGCTATTGGAGCTGGCGCTTTAGCATGCGAATCTGGCTTCGAACCGTCGGATATTTGTAAAGCACTTATGTCTTTTACGGGAGTGGTTCGCAGGTTTGACATTCGTTTATCAACAGAAAAAGTTTTAGTTATCGACGATTACGCTCACCACCCCGATGAGCTTAATGCATTAGCAAAATCTATCAAGCTTCATTTTCCGGATTTAAAATCAACAATCGTATTTCAACCTCACCTATATTCTCGAACTCGAGATTTTGCAGATGGATTTATTTCGGCTTTGTCGGAATTTGACCAAGTTTGTCTTCTTGAAATTTACCCTGCTCGAGAAAAACCTATCACAGGAATTAATAGCAAAATGTTGCTAGAAAAAATTACGTCAAAACCCAAAGCATTAAGTAGTCGCGAAAAAGTAATAAACTTTCTGAACAAATACCCATCAAACATCGTCATTACCGCCGGAGCTGGAGATATTGAAACCTTAGTACCCGAACTGATTCAACAGATTAAAGAAAAAAATGAATAAATCAGTTAAAATAAAAATCATTCACGGCATATCGTGGTCACTGCTAATAGCTTTTCTAGCGGTTACTATGGGATTTGTTTCAGGCAATAGAGAAAAAGTAATTTGCACTTCCATTGAAGTTAACATAAGCTCAGAAAATCAATTTATTGACGAAGAAGAAGTGAAGGACATTCTCAAAGATGAAGGGCTTTATACTCCCGGTATTTTATACGATAGTTTAAATCTCAACAAAATAGAAACAGTACTACTGAAACACAATCAAGTAAAATCGGTTGAAACGTATCTCACAATTGATGGCAGATTGGTAATTTCTATCACACAGCGTAAACCTTTAATCCGGATTTTTAATGAAACTGGGAATAGTTACTATATCGATGAAGATGGGATACTAATGCTTACTTCTTCAAGATACACACCTAGAGTGCTTGTAGCTACAGGGAAAATCATGGAGACCTATAAACCTATCTACTCATGTATTCCAAAAACAGAAGATTATTCTGACCTTAGAAAAATGCAACTTTACGAACTTTATTTATTGGCAGAGAAAATTCAAAGTGATTCGTTAATGATGTCGCTAACAGATCAGATTTACGTAAATGAAAGGGGGGAAATAGAACTTATACCTAAAATTTCGGATTTCAATATTGTTATAGGCGACATTTCGGATCTCGAAAATAAATTTGAAAATCTTCGTGAATTATTCAGTCACCTTCCATATCCCGACGGATGGAGAAAATATTCAACCATAAAGCTTCAGTTTAAAAATCAAATCGTTTGTACTAAAAAATTAATATATGAGTAACAGTCAGAAAATAATCTCTGCCATTGATATTGGCACGACGAAAATTATTGCCTTAACAGGCTGTGTCGAAGAAAACGGCAAATTCCGTCTCCTGGGAATGGGACGTAGTATC
>JBBRFT010000331.1:0-3604 GCA_038241375.1 Spirochaetota bacterium | reverse complement strand
GTGGGAGATCGACAGACGGGAAAATGGTCGAGTTTAAAACAGGCGCCGCGTATCTTGCAAAAAACCTTAACAGGAAAATTATCCCCTTATCGATAAATGGGGCTTTTGACATATGGCCTAAACAACAATCGCTGCCGAAATTCAGCGGTGGAATGAAAGGTTCGGTTGTTGCAGGAGATCCTTTAGATTCGGCAAAGTTTAAAGATGTGGAGAGTTTAACTTCAGCTTTGAAAAAAAGTATTCAGAAAAATATGAAGGATGTTAACGGGACAGGGTGGTACTGATTCATAACAATCGCTAATAGAACAAGAGGCTACAGCCCCTTGTTCTATACCTTACCGCAGAATCTCCGGTAAAAACCCAACTGTTACTTCACTCGAACAGATTAATAATATCATCACCTGATAAAGACTTAAAAAACGATGCCTCTTCAGAAATCAGATCGCGAACAAGAGCTTTCTTTTTTTCCTGAAGTTTTAGAATCTTCTCTTCTACGGTATCTTTTACTATAAGCTTATAAGCCGTAACCTTACGCGTCTGGCCTATTCGATGAGCCCTGTCAACAGCCTGTGCTTCTACTGCAGGGTTCCACCATGGATCGAAAAGGATCACATAATCCGCGCTTGTGAGATTTATCCCCACACCTCCTGCTTTGAGACTCAACAGAAAAATATTGATATCTGCGCTCTCCTGAAACTTTTTGATTTCAACATCACGCTTTTTGGTCGAACCGTCTATATATGAATATTTCAAATTCTTTGAAACTATATCACTTTCAATAATTTTCAGCGACTTCACAAATTGAGAAAAGACAAGAACCTTGTGTCCCTCAGCCAGAATCTCATCGAACATATCTTTAAACAGATCAAACTTACATGAGCCGGCGCTTTCAAATTCATCAGACACGAGAGAGGGGAATAAAGCAATCTGCCTGAGTTTAAGGAGCGCGTCAAATATTTCGATGGCTCCTCTCTCCTTACCCTTTTCAGTGAGTATTCCCTGAATTTTTTTGCGGCATTCGTTTTTATATGAATCATAGATTTTACGCTGGCTTGTACCCATTTCACAATAAACAATAATCTCTTCCTTAGGCGGAAGCTCCTTCGCCACCATCTCTTTTTTTCTCCGGAGAATAAAAGGAAAAATGATCGCACGGAGTCTCTCCGCAGCAGCAGCATCTCCGCTCTTTTCAATTGGACCGGAAAACTTCTTCTGGAAAAAATCTTTTGTTCCAAGAAGTCCCGGATTAAGAAGATCAAAAAGAGCCCAAAGTTCACCTGTATTATTTTCAACGGGAGTTCCGCTTAGAGCAACAGTCTGCTCTGCCTTTATTGTCTTCACAGCTTTAAATGCTTTTGTAGCAGCATTCTTTATATTTTGGGCTTCATCAAGCACCAACAGTGTAAAATCTATTTCCGAAAGAATTTTTATATCATTACGCAATGTATGATAACTTGTAATTGTAACATCATGATTTAGAATATCTACGGCATCCTCCGAGCGAAACTGTCCGATATGTCTGAGATATGTAATTTCCGGAGTAAATCTGCTTATCTCCTGTTCCCAGTTGGGGATAGTCGATACCGGCACAACTAGAAGCACAGGCCGGAGCTTACACTCCTCTTTCAGTTTCTGGAGCAGCGCAAGTGTCTGTACAGTTTTACCCAATCCCATATCGTCGGCAAGACATCCATTAAGCCCGAACTCCCGGAGAAAAGAGAGCCAGTTGTAACCCTCAACCTGATATGGACGGAGTTTCCCTCGAAATTCAGCCGGAAAAGGATACTTTCCGATCGCTTTTACATCTTTCAGTTTTTCGTAAGTCCGGAGAGTTTTCTCAACAGCAGCCTTATCTTTTTCATCAATAGCGCTGCTGATCGATTCAATTGCTGAAAAATCGAGCTTATGAATTTTCAATGTCCCTTTTTTATCTATCTGCTGACTGTTCAGCGCGGCGAGTCTTTTAATGTCATCCCCGGAAATAAATGCATAACCTCCGGAAGTTTTAATTATCCGGCTTTTAAGAATAGCATCGCTCACATCAATCAGGGTCTCCTCTCCCGATTCATCTACATAGAGAACTTCAACGTCAAACCAGTCTATATTGGTTTTTACTTTAAACGCGACTTTCCCGCCAGACCTGGTAATCTTCTGATTATTTTTTTTCAGACGCAGACTTATCCCCTGACTAAGAAGTTTTTCACCTGCAGTCAGAAGGAATGTATCAACATTCTGCTTGTATAAAATTTTACCTTCAAAAATCCGTTCATACTCATGTGGACGGAACTTCTGCTGCTGTGTCCCGCTCTCCTCTACGACACTGCGGATAAAACGAAAAACAGAAGTTTCATAATCCATATCCCGCTCTGCAATGTGAAAGATATCTCCAGATTCATTGAGATGATCCAGATTAAGAATAGTCTCCGCTCTTCCAAAACCGAACTCTCTTCCGCGATAATCAAAACTGAGTTCAAGAAGAGTATATCCGGCATATGACTCAATATCGAGCAGCGGTTTCCCTCCACCTTTAATTTTAACAATCCGTGTATGAGGGAAATTGACAGATATTTGTGCTTCAGGATTTGACTCTGTAAGCTTTTTCAGATTATCAATACTGTTGGGATAATATGCACCTGTATAATCTAAAAATTTCCATGACATCCGGACCATAGCTTTATTTTTTGAATTATAGAGAACCATTCCCGGCAATCTGCAGAGGAGAGTATCACCACCCGATTGCAAGATCTCGGTAGTGAACTCTCCTCGATTTTCGGTGTGAAGGTGATAAAGAGGTTTAAAACCCGGATCGTTTCTTTCTGATATTGAATAAAGTCTGAAACTTATTTTAATTTTTTCAAATTCAACAATTTCGACTCTCTTTAATTCTTTTCCAAACATTTCAAATATCTCAATGTCATTATGCTTGAGCAGAAAAGGCAACAATCTGTGTACCGGTGCCATCCCTCCATTATAGCCGGCAGCCATCTCAAGAAGATCTCCCTGAAATTCAGTGACCGGTTCTGTAACTTTTATGCTTTTATAATCTTCAATTCGTCCGGGAGAATCATCTTTCTTTATATACTGCATTTTAGGGACAACAACCGGGACACGACCATTCTGATAAAAAGCAGTATCAATAAAAAAAACAACTTTAAACCTCTGATCAGGAACACTGCTTTTTACTTCAGCTTTTTCATTATAAAAAAGCGGATTATAAATCTCTTTTTTCCTGGTTAAATCGAGTATTATTTCAGTAATTTTTTCAACCGGTTCCGGGAGGGTTACAGGAACTTCTTCTCTCTTTTCAACAGGACGGGAGGCAAACTCCAGAAGCAGTGCACCAACATGCTTGCATCTATGCCCCATGGGACATTCACACACATTCTTCAAAGTGGCGGGATTTACCTCGACATAATATGGCTCAGATTCTGAACCTTGTACATGACCGCATATCAGATCACCATCTTCCCATATTTCAACCACATTCCCCTGTTTGAAATATGAATAAGCCCGGCCGTAAGTATTATACCCTAAAAATGTACTGATCTGATCAGATTTTAAAATTATCATTTTTTTTCTCACTGAATATAATAATGATTTTTTA
>JBBRFT010000330.1:0-3609 GCA_038241375.1 Spirochaetota bacterium | reverse complement strand
GGACGGGAACACCACTCAATCCGCATTTACAATTCCTCACAAGACTCAGTCCTGTGCAATCACAAGAGTTATAGAAGTCAAAATTGTAAATGAAGTTCGGGACCTCCCGACATTTCCGGAACATATTATTGAGCTTCAGTCAATGTGCAGAAAAGAAAATATAACAATAGGTGAACTTGCAAAAAAGATATCTCTCGATCCGTCCCTAACTGCTTCAGTTTTAAAACTTTCAAATTCAGCAGGATTTGTCACATCAAAAAAAATTGAAAGCATTGTAGAGGCTGTTAAGATAATAGGATTAAAAAATCTAAATTCGATCCTCATTGCTTCATCAGCAAAAAAAATTATGGATGACCGATTCTCCAGCTTCAAGGATATCTGGAGTCACTGTAATAAAGCAGCCTTCTATTCAAGACTCCTGGCTCAAAAATTCGGATTAAACAAGATAGGGGATATGGTTTTTCTATCATCCATGCTTCATGATCTGGGGAAAATTATTCTGCTGTCAGCCAATCAGGAACTGACAGATCAGATTGAACGTATTTCGGCGAACAGACAGATGCGGACATCAACAGTTCTCGAGGAAGTCTCAATGGGAGTCAGTCATTCAACTATAGGTAAAATGATAGCAGAAAAGTGGAACTTCCCGGAGTATATCAGAGAAGCCATATCGTACCATCATTCTCCGCTGCAGGCAAGTGAAGAGAATAGAGATGTTGTATTCATCACATATCTTGCAAATTCGCTATGCCTGATAGAAGAGAAAAAATTCGACTACTACTATCTCGAAGATGAAGTGCTGCAGAGGTACAAAATCGTATCTGAAGAAAAATTTATAGAGATGCATAATAATTTCAAAGCACAATTCGCAAAACAGGAGCAGATATAAAATCTGTTCCAGATTCCCAGTACGGGCCAAAATCCTTGGTCCAAAAAAAATTCTATTCATTACCCGCATCTCTTATTTTTAACATCAACTCATCGAGCAAAGCCCCCGCACCCCCGGAGGGGGCAAGGCAGCATTGATAAAAAACTAATGGTTTCATGCAAATTAATAAGGTATTTTATGTTCAAGTCCCCCTCCGGGGGATTTAGGGGGCTTAATGACATTGGGTTGGGGGTGAGTTTAATTATTTTATACGCGCTTCTATAAAACCTTTCACTCCGGGAATTAAATCCGCAATCATTTTATCTATCTTCTGCTCTGTCTCTTTTGAGGAATCTGATTTTGCTGAAAAATAAAATTTAATTTTAGGTTCTGTACCTGAAGGGCGAACCGTAACAGTGGAACCATCTGAAAGTTTATACTGCAATACATTGGACTCCGGGAGAACATTCCCATCTTCACATGAATCATAAATAGTATCATTTATATAATCGAGCACCTTGATGACCTTTAGTCCGCCAATCTCATCGGGAGCCTTCTCTCTGAATTTCTTCATTACATCACCTATAACTTCAACTCCCTTAAGCCCTTCTGCATCGATAGAAATATTTCTGTCATTATAGTAGCCGTATTCATTAAAAATACTATCCAGATAATCGGTAATAGTCATCCCGCGGTTTTTCAGATAAGCACAGCATTCAGAGATCAGTAAAGTCGAGGCAATGGCATCTTTATCTCTTGCGTATGTACCAGCGAGATATCCATAACTCTCTTCACCGCCGAAAACATACTTATAATTTCCCGCTTCTTCGAATTGTTTAATCTTTTCGCCGATATATTTAAAACCGGTCAGAACATTAAAAACTTTACACGAAAAAGATTCCGCGATCTTATCCTGAAGATCCGTTGTAACAACAGTTTTTACAACCGCTCCATTAACCGGCAAAGTTTTATTCTCCTTCATATTCGATAATATATAATACTCAAGAATAGCGCCTATATGATTACCCGAGAGAACATCAAACTCACCATTGTCGTTTCTAACTGCAATCCCCATTCTATCCGCATCGGGATCTGTTGCTATTACAATATCCGCTTCATTCTTAATGGCGTATTTAATCGCAAGATCAAGAGCATCGCGTTCCTCGGGATTAGGTTTTCTCACCGTGGGAAAAGATGAATCAGCCTTCATCTGCTCATCAACATATATAATACCTCTGAAGCCCATTTGTGACAGCACGTCAGGTATAAGAGTCCCCCCTGTACCGTGAAGCGGTGTATAAACAATCCTTACATTACTTCTCGTAATCTCTTCGGGAGAGATAGATAGAGCTTTCACCTCTTTTATGAACTTCTCATCAATCTCTTTATCTATATGGACTATCATCCCTTTACTCAGGAGAGATTCAAAGCTCTCACGTTTTACATCTTCGAGAGATCCTACTTTTCTTACTTCACTGATAATATTTTCATCATGAGGGCTTATGATCTGCCCGCCGTCTTTCCAGTATACTTTATAGCCGTTATACTCTTTAGGATTGTGACTCGCAGTAATTACAATTCCGGTAACACAGCCAAGTTCCCTTACTGCAAAACTCAATTCCGGTGTAGGTCTCATCTCGCTGAATAAATATGTTTTTATACCATTAGCAGCAAGAACTGCCGCGCTCTCCATGGCAAACTCCCTGGAGTAAAGCCTTGAATCATAAGCAATAGCAGCTGAAGGATTCGCCTCTCCGGATTTTTTGACATAGTTCGCAAGCCCCTGTGTTGCTCTTGCAACAACATACTTGTTCATACCATTTGTGCCGTTTCTGATAAGCCCCCGGAGTCCCCCTGTACCGAAATCAAGTTCAACAGCAAAACGTTCATTGAGCTCTTTATCATTTCCATTTTTAATAAGCTCTTCAATTTCTTTTCTGCAATCGTCATCATATGGAGCTTCTGTCCACTCCGCTGCTCTTTTCAGTACAGATTCAGGTAACGCCATAATCAGTCCTCCGCCATCTTATTTTTAAGGTGATGAATAAAATCAATTTCTCCCGGATCCTCTTCATTCAAAAGTGCCAGATAATAGGAAACCCAGTCGCAAAAATAAATAATTTCGATTAATCTCTCTTTGAAAGTTCCGCTTTTACCTTGAATAGTTAATATATCAATATTTTCACCCATGAGCAACTTATTTATAATTTCTATGCGTTTCTTTATTCTTGATGAGATCTCATCATCAACAAGGGTCAGAGCCTTATATTCCAATCCCGATCCCTTCACGCTCTCCCATCCGACAATCTCATTATGATTCATCTCGGGATATTCCGCCGCCCAGGCGTGAACTTTGCTGTTTTCGTTAAGCTGGCCTTTAAACCGTTTACCGGCAGAATCATTAAAATCAGTAACAGAATAAATAACCGGAATATACCCTTTCAGAGAATCGGCAGTTTTGAAGGCATCACCTTTTTCAGGCCCCCACTCCTCTCCCAGATTTTTCAATAATTGAATAATCTTTACTACAATAGGATCCTGTGAATCGATAAGTTTAAGTTCCTGAATAACTCTTAACAGGGTAAAAAAAGAATTATATAGAGCATATCGCGGCTGAAATCCCTCCTGCAGATTCACTACGGGAATACTGTTTTCACGTGCAAGCCGGCCGATCTCACCCCCCGTGGTAAGTGCAATGACCAGGCATCCCCTTTCAACAGCAGATTTAAAAACGGAAATAG
>JBBRFT010000329.1:0-3618 GCA_038241375.1 Spirochaetota bacterium | reverse complement strand
ATCAACATCAGCCAGAACGCGCAGCGCGTGGTCTTCGCCGGCACCTTCACCGCCGGCGCCACGCGAAAGTTGGTGGCCGAGGTGGAACACCGCACCTTCTCGGGCCGCGAGGCCTGGCGGCGCGGCCAGCCTTCAATGTTTACAGATGTAAATTTCACATACGGCTGGGGCAGCAACTACGGCAGATGCTTCGACCAGTTTATCGAAAATCACAGTGATGCTCTGACCCGGAAAACATCGGTTCTCATTCTTGGAGATGCCAGAAACAATGATAACGATCCCGGGCTAATTTCATTTCAGAAAATACATGATAAAACAAAAAATGTTTTTTGGCTTAATCCCGACAAAAAGCATCTTTGGGACTGGAATGACAGTATTGCTTCAATTTACGGGCATTACTGCAAAGAAATGAAGGAAGTGAACAATTTCCTTGACCTTTCCGGGTTTATTGATAAATTATTTATTGACAATGAATAATTTAAAGTATACTTTTAAAACAATATCGTATAGTTATTGGAAAATCTGCTTCAGTGGGGATTTTAAAGGTTTCCACTTTTTAAAACGATAAAAAGAAAAAACTGAATCTGATCAATAAAGTTTCAAATATTTCCATGAGTAATCTATAATAATAAAATTATTACTTTACAAAAAAAACCCATTATATGAGAGTAAAGTGATAAATAAATTCGGAGGAATTCGTGAACATCGAATTTAGAGACATAGCTGAACATAAAATAATAGACGTAAGTGGTGAAGTCGATCTATACAATGTCAGTGAATTAAAAAAAGCCCTATTCAGCATCACAGACGGACAGCATAATAGCGTTATTGTCGACATGAAAAAAGTTAATTATATGGATTCATCAGGAATCGGAGCGCTCGTTGCCGGCATGAAAAAGATGAAAGCTCATAACGGAAAATTTGCTCTTATGAACATTCATGATGATGTGTTGAATATATTAAAACTGGCTACCCTCGACAAATTCTTTACCATATATGATTCAGAAGATGAATTATTATAAAAATTGCTGATCTCAATTAAAAAAACCGGTTAATTAACCGGTTTTTTTAATTGAGAAAAATTAAGTTAAACAATTACACCTCTCTTTTAAAAACCAGAGCTGTAGTATCATCATGCGGAGGGGTGTCCCCTCTGAAAATTTCCACATCGTTAATAAGAAGATCAAGAAAATCATTAGCATCCAATTCGTGATGGTTAAGCATCAGTTTATGAACCCTCTCGAGACCGTACTCCTCTCTATTTTCATTTCTCATCTCGGTAATACCATCAGTATAAAGAACAACCATATCGCCGGGATTAAATTGAATCTTCGCCTGCTTATAATCAACCTCCTCCATAATACCAATAGGAACACCATCCAGAGTCGTTCTTGTACAGACATTCCTGTCGGCTCTGTAACAGAAGAGAGGTCCGTGCCCGGCATTGGAAAAAGCCAATTCACCGGTTGCCCGGTTGTATATCAAAAATATTAGTGTGGCAAATTTATCAATGGCGAAGTCCGCACTGAGCGAATCATTGATCGCTTTTACAACACTGGCGCAATCGAGATCATTTCTTGTAACGTAAGAGGTGAAAACCGTTCTTATCATAACCATTACCAGAGATGCGGGAACGCCCTTTCCCGATACGTCACTGATAAGAGCGCAAACACGATCCTCATCGATATCAATATAATCAAAATAATCCCCGCCGACCCCTTTTGCGGCCTTTGTGGAACCTTTAATCTGTATCCCCTTCTTGTTGTAATACCCCATTGGATTGAGCCCCTCCTGAATATCCCGGGCGATCTCAAGCTGCTCATTCATAATTCTTGTTTCAATCTCTTTCTCTTTTGAATCCTGAATCATCTCTGTCATCTGGTTAAATTCCGCAGCTAGCATCCCTAATTCATCGGAGCTGTTAACATCAATTCTGTAAGAGAAGTCCCCCTTCCCTATTACAGAGGCTCCATATGATATCTTTTTTATCGGACTGATAATAATCATCGAGAGAATAACAGCACCGATAATTGAGATCACCAGATATCCTAGAAAAATGAAAGCGATAAGTCGCTTTATATTCTCAATTTCAGTACGGATTAGAATATCAGACATACCTATAACTACTGAAGCCGTTTTTGTTTTCCCATCAACTCTACTGTAGACAATTTTGGAAAAATCGTAAATTATCCCACCGGAGTCTTTATCATCAAAGTCAGAAATATCAATAGAATCGGAATTATTTTTAACGTCAAAATTCCTTGCAATCGAATCATCCAGAGGTTTCCTAACTTCATGTTTTGTATCCCCTTCCGGTCCCCGTCTGTCAAAATAATACAGTACCTCATTATTCGCGCCCAGGACAAAAACATATCTGTAATATTCGATTTTTTTCAGTCCATTAACCGCATCTGAAAGAGTAAGCTCATCGTATCCGACAGTCTGCTGAGTGGTATTTGCAAGATGTACAATTTCCCTTTCGGTTATATTAAATACCTGCTGCTTAAGAAGACCGCTCTCTCTGTAAACAATAAATACCGCAATGGTTAATATAATAACTGAAACCAGTGAAATAATCGCAAGAGAGAACTTCAGACTTATACCGAATTTAATTTTCCTGTGAGCAGGCTTGCTGCCCGAAGATTGTTCTTTCATCTTTATGTTATCCTTTCAATCAGATCACTGGCCTATAAGTGCCAGAGTTTTTCTTATATTATTTTTTGCCCTTGTATGTCCCGGATCAATGGCGATTACTTTTCTCCACTCGGCAATAGCTCGTTTAAAATCATTATTGGAATAATAATTGATACCGCTATAATAATACTGCCTCACAAGAAGTTCCTGAGCCGGCGTAAGTTTTGAACCTTCACCTTTAGCAGATGATGTACCCGATCTTAACTGGGACTCAATTTTATTAACAGCAACAACAGCTTTTATATTATTCGGATCCTTACCCGCAACCCAACGCAATTCGACAAGAGCCTTCTTTATATTATCATCGCCGCCCCGCTGATAATATGACATACCAAGATTATATCGTCTGTCTAGATCTGCTTTATCCTCTGTAGTCAGAACAGCAGAACCGATGTACCCCTGCTCTCTTTCAGCTTTTTTAAGAAGATTATCAATATCGGGATATCCCGGATTTATAGATTTAACAAGTTCAAATTTTCTAAAAGCATCCCGATACAACCTCTTTTTCAGAAGATCCTCACCGTCTGTAATAATTTTTTTTATGATAGCATCTCCGGCTGCCGGATTCATCCTTAATTCACATTTAAAAATATATTCATTAGCAAGCCGATTGGCGGGGAACAGTTCAAGAATCTGATTCCACCTTTTTTTTGACTCTTCATATTTTCCAGCTTCAAATAGCCGTCTCCCCGACACAACAAGAGAATTAACCAGATCAAAATAAGATGAATTCCGATCGACAACCTCCTCCTCTACAAGCTTCTGGGCATCTTTAGCCCGCTGAATATACGGCAATGCAAGCTTATTCCCCGGATCGAGTTTCAATGTAGCTTCAAAGGCCGAAATCGCATCCTGATATCTTGAGTCGGCAAGTGCTATTAAACCGGTTTGAAACTGCTCATTAATCTCTCTTAATTTTCGCTC
>JBBRFT010000328.1:0-3654 GCA_038241375.1 Spirochaetota bacterium | reverse complement strand
TATAATCCCCCGATACAGCGTCGATAAGTACACCTGTTTCAACTCCATACATCTGCCAGAACGAAACGGAATTAAAAAAACTCAGAGTCCCGGCACATTCGCCAGATAGAGGATATGAAAATTCACTGAGAGCTTTCAATGAAGGATGATTTATCGAAGAGAATAGAGGCTGTGCAACATATTTTTTTACACGGCCCATTTCGCGCCAGAACCCGCCCTTTGCATAATCGGCACCGTTTAATACCGCACCGGCAAGACCTGTAACAAAATGATTACCAAAGTATTCAGGAATAACATCAGCGTCAAGAAAAACTACGATGCCATGATCCGGTGATGCACCACTCAGGTATTCACGATTTATGCGATAGATGGTTCTTCTCATATCGCCCCCCTTCCCTTTCTCGCTTTTCATATCGGGGACGAGGGCAGTATTGGAAACCATAATATCTACATCTTTATATGCCGATGAGATTACCGATTCAGTTCTATCGTAACTCTCCCCGGCGCGGCGATGATTAATAATTATTTTATCTATCAGACCTGCAGGAAGTTTTTTCAGAACAGAGATTTTTTCAACGACAAGGTCTGCTTCTCTCTCTCCGAATGTTGAGAATACAGCGTATATTTTTTTATCACCTTTTATTTTCAAAAGCTCTTCAGATGTAAAATCTGCATGATGATATTTTTTTATCTCTTTCATTAACGGAATATCCTTTATTAAATGTAAATCACTTCAACTTAACTTTGCTTTTTATGAAGTTCCTTCGGAAGCATAATCAGAGAAAGCCCAACTGATAATAATAATACCGAAAATATAACTCCAAGAGACACGGAGACTGGAATTTTATAAAAGTGTACTATCATCATTTTAACTCCGACAAAGAGAAGAATCAATGCGACTCCATGTTTAAGATATTTAAAATAACCGAGCATTCCGGAAAGAACAAAATATAACGCTCTCAAGCCTAGTATTGCCATTATGTTTGAAGTAATAACTATGAAAGGGTCCTGCGTTATTGCAAGTACTGCAGGTATAGAATCCACCGCAAAAACGATATCGGCAGTTTCTATCATAACAAGGGCAATGAACAGAGGAGTTAAAGCGCGTTTTCCGTCAATTTTTGTAAAAAACTTATTCCCTTTGTAAGCTGTCACAATTTTAAAATGGCCGCTGAAAAATTTAATTATACGGCTTTTTTCCAGATCCATGACCTGTTCTTCATCTGACAATGCGTCTTTTAGCATCTTGTAGGCAGCGTATAGAAGTATAGCGCCGAATATATAGATTGTAACTTCAAACTGCTTAATCAGGCTTACACCAAGAAGTATAAATACAATTCTGAATACAATTGCGCTTAAAATTCCCCATTTAAGGATATGTGGCTGATTAATTCTTTTAATATTCAACGACTGAAATATCATTATAAAAACAAAAAGATTATCTACAGATAGGGATTTTTCAATAAGATAACTTGCAAGAAATTCCATAGCCTTTTGATGCCCGTTGTCATAGAAAAAATATAATGACGCGTTAAATGATAAGGCCACACCAATCCAGATGAGACTCCACACTGTACTGCTCTTCAGCGATTTTTCATGATCAGAATGATCTGTTACATAAAGATCGATGTAAAGCATGGCACTTACCATTACTACAAATATAATCCAGAACATAAAATGTACATCCAAATCGGGCCTCCTGAAAGCTTTTTCCATTTAATTAAAAAAAATATAATGAACTCTATTGCGGTATTAATTGAATGGTACATTTTAACAAATACTGCAATTATATTTTAAAAATAACATATTTCAGTGACATTTCAATATAAAGAGTTACATAATATTACATAGAAATTTTTAAACATTAAATTACAATCTAAATTTATTGCAGGATTCACGGTAACGGCCCAAAAACCGGTGGCATTTTATTTCCGCTGCTCCGAAGGCCCGGCAGAGAGCAATTTACCACTTTTTTTTGAGCAGTCAAAGACCCCGCCGCCCTGGCGGCGGGGAAATAATCCACAAGTAAGCGTTAAACTTAATAAAATCCAGGAACTTACTTATGAGTTACGATTCACGGGATATAAGGTAGCAAATTAATTTGGGGGGGAGTAGAATTTTAAGTATTACTTCTACCCCTCAAGTTTAAAACGTATAGGGAGATTTATTCTGCATTTCATCGGGACTCGTTCTTTTGTTTTAGCGGGATAAAACTTAATCTTTTTTGCCCACTCAATTACAACAATGTCAAACTCCCTCCCTAGCGATTTTACTATCTTTCCATATAAAACCTCACCGGCTTCGTTAATCCCAAGTTCAATTACAACCACACCTTCAATTCCGGCTTTCCTCATAGAGTCCGGGTAACGGGGTGTTTTTGAAAAAAGCGCTCTGGGGGGTACGGAAGAATTTTGAAGATCGTTAAATTCATCACTATCGGCTCCGAAGGTCAGAGGTTTGTCTTCAATTTTTTCTTCAATCAGAGATTCAGCTGAATCGGTGCTCTCCTGAATTTCAGGGAGATGGGCCGGACCGGATAGACGGAGTTCAACCATCTCCATAGTTTCATCAATATTAAAATCCATATTGTCTGAAGACTCACTCCAGCTTACTACGAAGAGCATTGAAAAAAGAAAAATAAAAGATACAATACTCCAGCCCATATGAGGACGGTGCCGGAAATAAATCTTTGTTTTTGCAATCACTGAATTTAATATATTATTCATTGTATTTTTTTCGTTAAGAGAACTATATTATACACACCTGAATCACGGAGTATTTCCATTACCCTGTTTATTTTCATAAAGGGAATATTTTTCTCCGCGCCGATAAGTCCCTTTACATCGGGATTGTCTATTGATCTGTATCTCGAAAATTCAATGAGTTCATCTTCACTCTTCTTTTCTCCGCGAAGATAGATATCACCTTTACCATCAATCCAGATATGAAAGAACTTGTATGATCCTCCTGTAGAAGTTTCACTCACAGGTAAATTAACCGGGATACTTTTATCAATATCGATAGTACTGGTAAGAATAAAAAATATCAGCAGTATAAAAGCAATATCGGCCATTGATGTAAGCGGAACCAGAGCTTTGGATTTATGTTTTCGAAGAATCATTATTTTATATCATCCTTACCGAGAACCTAGATTCACCCGAACTCTTTACGGCATCTATCAGAGTCACCGCTTTTTCATAAGGAAGTTCACCTGAAATTTTAAGCAGTATTGCTCCATCCGGTTTTTCGCTGTTCCATTTTATCAGTTCTGATTTTATTTCATCAAGATTCTGTCTTTTATCTTTAACATAAAGGTTACTGTCTTTTCTGAACTCCACAGTAAGTATTTTATCAGCTGCCATAAATACCGGAGTTCCATTTTTATCCGGCATCGATATCTGAAGTCCATCCTTTATCAAAAAGATAGATGTCACTAAAAAAAAGATAATCAGCAAAAATGCGATGTCTGACATTGAAGAGAGAGTAATCTCCGATGTTGCGCGTACTGTACGTTTTATTTTAGCCATTTTCACCCAGTATTTTTTCAGCAATATCAGCGGAGATCCGTTCTATATCCGCAACGAAAGATTCTATTCTATGCACAAAAAAATTGTAAAATGCAAGGACAGGGATTGCCACAATAAGTCCCGCCAC
>JBBRFT010000327.1:0-3670 GCA_038241375.1 Spirochaetota bacterium | reverse complement strand
AGTTGACAAACTTCATGTATGTAATGTTTAATCATGATCATAAAAACAGTAAAAATAACAGACTTCAACGATGCAGATCAGATACAATCTGATCTGCAATACTGGCTGTCCCGCTCCCCGGAAGAGCGTCTTTCAGCTGTTGAAATTTTGAGGAGGCAATATAATGGAAATTCAGCAGAACTTCAAAGAACTGTTACAATTATTCAACGGGCATAGATTATGAATAAACTCGATAGAACAAAAATACGAATTATACATAAAGGGCAAATCAACGGGATCAATGATGATGGTTTTATAATAGGTGAACCATCATATCTTATAAGCGTAATAGAGGAACTAACAAAGGACGCATGGGCGTTCAGGGGGGAAGATGCTGAACGAAGATTACAGAGAAATATTACAGTTGTTTATCGAAGAAAAAGTTGAGTTTCTTCTCGTCGGAGCTTTTGCTCTTGCAGTTCATGGTCTTCCTCGCGCAACCGGGGATATAGATCTTTTTATAAAACCTGGTAAAAAAAATTCAAAAAAAGTCTATCGTGCACTATCAAGGTTTGGCGCACCAATGGCGAATATTTCGACAGAGGACTTTCAAAGTGAGGATTTAATATTTCAGATAGGGGTGGTGCCAAGAAGAATTGATATCATTACTTCAATATCTGGAGTCAGCTTTGATGAGGCATTCAATGAGAGCGTAATAAGCATGGTTGACGGATTGAATATACCGGTAATCTCAATAAGTAAATTGATTAAGAATAAAGAATCGACTGATAGAGATAAAGATACCCTCGATGTTAAAATATTGAAAAAGCATTTTAATTTGTAATAGTATATTTTAAGTTATATTCAATGGAAAATAATATAAAATCACCCCCAAAATTAATTCCTTGAAATAAAACCGCATCTCCCTGAACGTCTCTCTCATCCCTGAATAACGGAAAATTAAAATGACAAATTACTCCAACTACGAAATAAATAATGATGATCCATCCGAAAAAAAACGCTATATACGATCAATGTTCGATTCTATCGTTCCCACATACGATCTTCTAAACCGCGTACTCTCGGGAGGAATAGATAATTTCTGGCGAAAAGATCTTGTGAAGATGACAGCGGGACCTGAAAGCAAAAGAATTCTTGATCTATGCTGCGGTACCGGTGATCTTACAAGGCAGCTTGTTAAAGGGGGAGGGGAGCTTTTCTCTCTCGATTTTTCTTTCAATATGCTCAAAAAAGGTGTCGAAAAGGGATGGCTCACCGGCGAGAATATCTCAGCCGATGCAGGAATGTTGCCATTTAAAAATGAGAGTTTTGATTTTCTCACAATCGCCTTCGGTATAAGAAATATCCCTGATGTTGATGTGTTCCTTGGCGAGTCTCTCCGTGTTCTTAAGCCGGGAGGGAGACTACTGATACTTGAACTTACCAGACCTGAAAATGTAATTGTCCGTTTCTTCTATAATTTATACCTGACAAAGATACTTCCATTCATCGGCGGAATACTCTCCGGTAAACGTGAGGCATACGGATATCTCGCCGGGAGCATCTCAACATTTCTCGATAGAGATACTCTTATAGAAAGAATAAAAATCGCAGGATTTAAATCCGTCGATTATAAAAAGAAAACATTCGGAGTCGCAACGATTTACATATGCGGGAAGTAAGTTTTTGAAGCCCCCCTCCGGGGGGTAGTTGGATTACTTTTTAAAATCGCCCTTCCTGTATTGTCTTATAAAAGCATCTCCATCTTTTCTTCCAAGATCATATGCTGCTTGAAGTCCCGCGGGATTTGTATAATCCCACTTAGATATAGCCGGAGTTTCCGATGGCTGAATATATAATCGTCCGGGATTTTTGGGAATTCTATCCTCCCGGTGTATCCTTGACATGAGTACAAGCATTCTTCCTCTCTTCTCATCTTCACCTATTGCCGATACTGGAACATTATCAATAATACCGCCATCGAGTGAAATTTTTCCTTTGTACCTCATAATAGGAAGAAAAGGAGGCGTGCATGAGGAACACATTATAACATCAGCGATCTCCTCTGCCGAGCCGCATTCATTCAGTTTTATCACGGTTGGTTTGTATCCCAGCTTCGATGCCATTTTAGGGTGAACCGGATGCATTGTATGTTTCTCAAATACATATGTCATGAGCCCCACAAATGTGCCTGAAAGCGCACCAAGATATACGGGAGGATTGGTAAAGAGTACCCTGATCTCGGGACCTTTTTTGAATCGCTTCAATGCTGCTGCATCGATTGTTTTAAGAACTGTATTTCTATATATTTCGTAGTGCGGGAAAACCGGTTCCTTCTTTAAAAAGTTGCTTATGTAAAAATTTTTTTTATTCGCGGCTGTTGCCTCTTTTATAAGAGTAAGGCCTGCTTCCGCTGTTCCGGCCATGATCATCCCCGCCATTGCAGCACCGGCGCTAACTCCTGCAACAATTTCCGGCTTGAGCTTTAACTCCGGAGAAACTGACTGCCAGAAACCGACCTGCCACATACATCTGCCTCCGCCGCCGGAGAATACTGCTGTTTTAAATTCCTTCATTTTTTTTCCTCTGCTTTTGAATCGCATCCATAAACCGGTTCGTTAAACTCGCTCATATCAATAGTCAGGCAGAGAATTTCATCTCCCCCTGCTTCATTAAAAAAGACATATCGCCTTGTACCGTCAGCATTAAAAGAGAGACACCCGTTTCTCTCTTTTAATATCCTCTGAACAAAAGGAAATCTGCTGAAGTCGGAGTTTACAAGACCCTTTTTAGGATGGTATGATATTCGTCCATCGTTTCTAATCATGTAAAAATACCCTTTCTGTCCCACGGTTTTGCTATCAAGTTTATAAATACTCGTTTTATCTTTTTTTATAGATTCTGCATTCTGCTGCAGTTCTTTTCTTACATTCTGTTCCGTTATCTGTATACCGGAACAGCCCGACATGGAGAAAAACAATGCTATCGCAACTGTAAATATTATTTTTGTCATAAGTGGTTTTCAGCACTCCTTTCGTTCATCTGTGATTGTCATAATGAATAGATGAAATTACTCTTTCCAGATTGTTGAGGAGAGAAGTAAATCTCTTTACTTGCCCTCTGTGGTGACAGGATTAGAGTATTATAATAACTCTGTTAAGTGAAAATACAGATATATTTTTGTCAATTTTTTGAATATAATTTCAGAAAAAAAGATTGTATATTGGTAAAAACTATGAAGTTCTGTATTTACAGCTGTTAATAACTGATTTTTGCTCAGCCGGCGTATATATCGTTCAGTTGGGATATTAATCGCTCCTTGAGCGGAGCCGAAGGGTACGATTGTTAGATTCTACAGTACAAAACTGATGGTGATATTGCTCTTAGTCGCTCATAAGATATGGGGGATGAATATCTCTACCGGTTTTGCTCAGTTAAGAAGTTCTATAAGTGGATTTCAAAATATAAGACCGGGAATTGAATGAAAAGAATTGTTGTCATTATACTTATTTTGATTGTGAATAATTTATATGCTGAAGACAGGTTATCAGCAGGACTAACTCTGGGGTATCAGTATGATGCGGGGATGCTCTCGGAGAAAAAAACTGTCCAGGCTCAGGTCCAGCATAACATCTCTGCGGGAGCAGTAATAAAACTTGACATGAGCAGAGTCTTCCTCCGGACAGGGGTT
>JBBRFT010000326.1:0-3691 GCA_038241375.1 Spirochaetota bacterium | reverse complement strand
AGATTCAATCTGTCTCTTTAGGAGGTGTTTATGAAGTACTTTTTAACTGTGGTATCGATCTTCAGTCTTTTTTTAACCCTTTCTGCGGAGCAAATTCCTATATCAATAAAAGAGACTTGTAGTTCACTTATTGTTAAGCGTGATACTTTTTTGATCTGATAATTATTGTGAAGGTTTAAGAGTGTTTTCGAAAACACTTTGCAGTTAATAAGATAGAACGAATGTTATCGACAGACTGAAGCGAAAGACTGATTAAACATCTTATCGCTCCAGTTTATTCATTGATGAACTATTTTGCTGGAACTCCCTCAGCAAGAACATTGATTTCCTTATATACTTTTAAATCTGTATAGATATCATTAGTATATGGGTTTTTCTTTTTCTGACTAACCTTAACTATCATGTATACAAATACAGCTAAATTAGCTATAAGCGCAAGACCACTTACGATATTGTAAATGGTGGGGTTATAGCTTTAAACAACTGTGAATTTGCTGTGATCCATGAAGATAGGGAATGTCTGAGCAAACATACACCAGAGAGCGAGAGTCTGAGCTCTGTGCTGCAGCCATGCGCCCTTGCCTATAGTGAATGCGCAAAGAGTAGGAGCAAGCAGAAGTGCTCCGCCGCAATACCATGCGTGGTGTGGCAGGCAGTTGTATGTATAAGCAAAATTCCAAATGTCATAAGCAATGATCCAGAACCAGAGCATGTCTGGCCAGAGCATATCTCGGCTTCCATCCGTGGGAGTTTTCTTTCTTATTGTGATTCCCCACCAACCGGTGATTGTAAGAATGTTAAGAATACCGGCAATGCCGTTCATAAAGTTCCAGGAACCCCCCATAAGCTTATAGTAGGTATTAGTTGTACCCTGTTCGAGAACGGTTTGAGCAACTGCATAGAGTTTAGCAACTTCAAAGTCACGAAAGCATGCTTCGAGAATATTAACAGCAAGGATAAGCGGTACCATGGAAAGGAACCATTTCTTATCGGCGAGTCTCCATTTTGTGCCGTCTTTATTGGTACCGCCCACAAAACGGATGCACCAGAAAATTATACAGCCTGCAGTAGAAGAGTAGACTTTAACAAGATGAAACCAGTCTTTATAAGCTGTTTCAGCAAAAACTGTGAACCACAGAACTGTTAGAATAATGGGCAGAACTACAAATGCTGTAAAGCCTATCCACTTGAATCTGCGAGTGACCTCGTTCGCGGCAAACAGAGCTGCGAATACAAGAAGAAATCCGAGCATAGCAGTTACTACACCACCGCCTTGTGTAAAATCAAACATAATGCAATCTCCTTTTGTAATTTATAAAGTATTATTCCCTATATTTTTGAAAGTGCTGAAGTGTTAGTTCTCTTAAATCTTTTCAATAAGTTCTTTAATTTCATCCCTGGTTTTACCAAGTTTCTTTTGTAGTCTTCCCAGCAGTTCCTCTTCAGCTCCTTTTACATAAAGAAGATCATCATCCGTCAGATCTGCATATTTTTGTTTAATTTTACCTGCTATTTCATTCCAGTTTCCTTTAATATTAAATGCTCCCATTTAAAGTCTCCAATAAAATTTTATTTTGTTTATAGTGTCATTTATGCATATATAGTAATGATTTGTATAGAGAAAAACAAAAAAAGTTAGTTTATTCTAACTTTTTTTGCGGAATTTATATTGCTATTGTAGTAAAATCTGAAAAAAATGTATTGTTTTGCGGGATAAATGGTTACCTGGAGCTATCTTTGGAGGCATAAACGGATACATTTTCCTCAGATTTTATATAACAAAGAAGTCTGAATCTTGATTAAAAGATTTCGTTGATTTTCAGAGAGTAAACTTTTAATGAATCAAGGTAATTCTCTAATCAGGCAAATCATGGTTCAGACAAATGTCTATTCAAGAGATCAGCTAAATCTGATATAGAAAATGGTTTACTCAAACTTGCGGTAAAACCGAAATCAGTCGAATTTACCATAACAGGATCATTCGAATATCCGCTGATTGCGAAAACAGGAATATCGGGAGATATTTTTCGAATTTCTAAAGCGGTAGCTTTTCCTCCCATTCCTCCGGGAATTACAAGATCAAGAATAACTCCTTTGATTTTGTGACCTTCATTAGGTTCTCCGTTCAAAAATGATATAACTCCTTTTCCATCTTCCATCTGTATAACGTGATAACCCATAGAGATTAGTATTTCGGAAAGAGACATCCTTATAATACTTTCATCATCCATAATAATAATTGTACCAGTACCGGTATGTACCTGATCAACTTTATTTTTATGATTTTCTATTGATTCGGCTAACGCAGGCAGATATATGTTTATAGTAGACCCATTGCCCGGCAAGGATTCGGCATTTATCATACCGTCATGATTCAGAATTATTGAGTAGGCAACCGTAAGGCCGAGTCCACTGCTTTTGGTACTGGTTGTAAAAAAAGGGTCAAATATTCTGGAAATAATGTCGGATGATATACCTGAACCAGAATCTTTTATTGAAATTTTTATGTACATGCCTTCGGGCAAAGGTGCTATTTCATTTTTATTTAGAAAAGTATTACAAGCTAAAACATCAATGACACCTCCTTCAGGCATAGAATGCCTTGCATTTAGTATAATACCATTAATGACCTGGCTTATCTGATTTGTGTCAAAATTACAAGGAGGAAGGTTTTCTTCTATATCAAAGCAGCAGTTAATATCAGACCCGCTTAATGCGAACTTAATAATATTTTCAACAAGAGGGTAAAGGTAACCTTTTTCTTTGAGTGGGGAGCCTCCTCTTGAAAAGGTCAGGAGTTGCCCCGTCAATCCTATAACTCTATCTCTCATATTCAGCGCCTCTGAAAGATATCTGGAAGTATGCGGATCGTTAATTTTAAGCAATGCAAGTTCAATATTGCCGAAGATACCCATTAATAGATTGTTGAAATTATGAGAGATACCTCCTGCAAGAACTCCCAAAGACTCCAGATTTTTATAACGACTTAACTGTTCTTCATACTTATATTTTTCCTTTTCAGCATGCTTTCTCTTTGTGATGTCGTTATACGCGCTTAAAATATATGGTTTATCGTTTTTTGTTAAAACAGAGGTAGCGATTAATACATATTTCATGTCCCCTGATTTGGATTTAATTTTAGTTTCTTCAAAATTAGTTCCACCTTCTTTGAATAATTTTTTTATGATTGATCCGACTTTAATTTGTTGTTCTTTAGATGTGAACAATTTATCAATGATAAAATTATCCTGATTCGCTTCTTCTTTTGTATATCCGCTAATCTCCTCCATCTTTTTATTAAATATTTCGAAATTACCATCTTGGTCGCTCAATATAATTCCATCGAGAACAGTATTTATAACTGTTTCCAGATAAATCTGATTTTCGTTCTGTATCTTCTCGGCTTGTTTCTGTCCGGTAATGTCAACCACTGTTATAAGGCATGTCTCTTTATCGGTTAAAATAACACCTTCGATATGAACAAAAAGAAAAGGTAATTCTTTAATTATTAATTTTACTTCACAAATTTGTTTGAGTTGTGTGCTGAATACTTTCTTAAAAAAGTCATTGAATTCAGGAAGAGTATCCTTTGAAATAAATAAAGTAAATAAACTTTTCACTAGATCAACCCGGTTTTTATCAAGTATGCTCGCACCGGTGAAGTTAAGTTCGAGGATTCTGCAATCGTGGT
>JBBRFT010000325.1:0-3717 GCA_038241375.1 Spirochaetota bacterium | reverse complement strand
AGCATTCTTCATCTCAGCTCTGCTGCATATTATTACGGTTACTCTTCTTATTGCGCTTTATTTTACAGCGGGTTTCGGAGTTTACTATTTTATATTTACAGCAGTAATTGCAGTATTATATATAATTGAACATAAAATCGTTAATCCCGACGATATTTCAAATATCAACATTGCATTTTTTCACATAAACAGTATTATATCTGTTACAGTATTTTTTGCGGTATTGACAGGATATCTTACAGGAAAATAACAGTAGAGGCAATATGAGGAAGATAATAGTCACAGGTATCACAGGGGCTTCGGGGAGCATATACGCTCTTAATTTTCTGAAACACGCAGCCGAACTTGGAGTCGATCTGAGAATTGTAATCACAGAGATGGGTGCCGCGGTTTTTAAACATGAAATAGGGATGAACCTTACTGATGCTCTTATGAGTATGCAGATACATGAATGTCACTCCTGCGCGGTTAAAGTTTACGACAACAACGATATGTTTGCCGAAATCGCAAGCGGTTCATTTAAGACAGATGGTATGGTTGTTCTCCCATGTTCTACAAAAACACTCTCAGGCATTGCAAACGGCTATTCTGCATCTTTACTTGAGCGCGCTGCAGACGTAATGCTGAAAGAGAAAAGACCACTCATACTGGCGGTAAGAGAAACACCTCTCAGCCTGATACATCTTAAGAACATGACAGCAGCCGCAGAGGCCGGAGCGGTAATACTCCCTGCATCTCCAGGATTTTATAATAAACCCGAGAAAATTGAAGAGCTCCTGGACTTTATGACGGGGAAAATTCTTGATCAGCTTAAAATAGAACACAAGTTAAACACAGTCTGGGGAAGGTAAACTTATATTATAATTCGCATTAGATAGTAATTATATCAAATAAAAGCTATCCCGAACAGCCCCCTAAATCCCCCGGAGGTGGACTTTAAAAAGATGTTTATAAACGATATTGACTTTTAAGTAACAATTCATAAATATTAACTTCAAGTCCCCTTTCGGGGGATTTAGGGGGCTGTAGAATTTGAGAGGCTATTGAAAACCATATACAAATCAAATCCTTTAAAAAAACTCTGTTATTAAACACTAAAAACATGGAAAACAAAATGAAAAAAAATTACAGAAACCTGAATGAATTTATAAACGAACTCGAAAAAGAGAATGAACTGATACGGTTTATCAATCCTGTTTCCAACAAACTTGAAATCACCGAAATCACAGACCGGATGTCTAAACTCCCCGGCGGAGGCAAGGCTATACTCTTTGAAAATGTTGAAGGATATGAGTACCCGCTTCTTATTAATCAGTTCGGAAGCACAAAAAGAATCAATATGGCCCTTGGAAGTGAAAGCCTCGATGCTCTTGCCGGGAGACTACATGATATTATCAACACAAAGCCGCCGAAGTCATTTATAGATAAAGTTAAACTCCTCCCCGAGCTGATTAAGTATTCAAAATTTCTTCCCCGTACATTTAAAGGGAAAGCGCCATGCCAGGAGATAATTACAACCGGCGATGATGTCGATCTTACCAAACTGCCGGTTCTATTCTGCTGGCCCGATGACGGCGGTCCATTTGTCACACTTCCTGTTGTATTTACTAAGGGACTGAGTGACGGTAAACGTAATGCCGGAATGTACCGAATGCAGATATATGACAAAAACACAACGGGTATGCACTGGCATATACATAAAGACGGGGCGCACCATTTCCACGAACATCTTAGAGCGGGTAAACGCATGGAAGTTGCCGTTGCCGTGGGGACAGAACCTGCAGTAACATACTCTGCTACAGCACCGCTTCCACGAGGAGTGGACGAAATGCTTCTGGCGGGATTTATCAGACAGAAACCGGTGGAGATGGTTAAGTGCGTAACAGTTGATCTTGAAGTTCCGGCTGAAGCTGAATTTATTTTAGAGGGATATGTCGATCCCGGTGAGCTTCGCGTTGAGGGGCCCTTCGGCGACCATACAGGCTATTACTCACTCAAAGGCGATTATCCGGTGTTCCATGTCACGGCGGTTACTCACAGAAAAAATCCGGTTTACAGCGCGACAATTGTCGGAAAGCCCCCCATGGAGGACTGCTTCATGGCGCTGGCCACGGAGAGGATTTTCCTCCCCATGATTAAAACTGTTCTTCCTGAAATTACAGACTACATGCTCCCATGGGAAGGTGTGTTCCATAATATAGCCGTTATCGCAATAGAAAAAGAATTTCCGGGACATGCAGTAAAAGTCATGAACGGGCTATGGGGTTCCGGGCAGATGAGTTTCGCTAAGATGCTGGTCATGGTAGATGATGCTTCACTCCTTGCAGACAGAGCGGGGCTAATGAAGCATATCCTCAATACTGCGGATTTAAATTCAGACATTGTTCTGACAAAGGGTATACTCGATGTCCTCGATCATTCGGCAGAGAAACCGCTCCATGGATCAAAACTCGGAATCGATGCAACAGCAAGATTTGAAGGTGAGAATAAACGATCCGGCGGCTTTATACATGGGAAGATGAATCTGAAAAAAATCCAAGAGACAGCTTTTACTATTGATAAAAAAATAAGCCATGCCCGCATAGCATTTAATGAATGCAGAAGCAGAGTAATTCTGATCACTGTAAAAAAAGATAAGAAAGCCAATTCACCCTATTTCATAAAAAAAATAAAAAACAGTAAGATTGCCGGTGAGGGTATTATTGTACTGTACGATCACGAAATTGACATCAACGATGATTCAGTTTTACTATGGAAAATTTTTAATAACGTCGATCCTCAGCGGGATATAATTATGGAGAAAGGTATGATGATTATTGACGCGACCAAGAAGGGGATAGCCGACGGGCATACGAGAGAATGGCCCGATGACATTATGATGTCTGAAGATATTATTAAGAAAATTGACCTTATGCTAAAAGATAATACTCACTTTAAACAATAAAATTATTATTTGATTTTACTACTACTCTTATCGGGTGATTCCGGATTTTCTGAAAATGAAAGTCTGAAATCACCCGACCAAAATACTTCGATAAACTCAGTTTCCTTTAAACTCAGGTTTTTTGCCGCTATTCATTGCTCTTACTCCTTCAGCGTAATCAGCTGTCCCAGCTGAACGAACCTGCATCCCCCTTTCGTAACCAAGATGATCTTCAAATGAAGCCCCGATTCCCTTAAGAAAAAGTTCCTTTGTTCTTGCATATGTGAGAGTCGGCCCTTTAGAAAACTTTTCAGCAAGTATCATCGCTTCGGTTAAAAGATCATCTTCTTTCACAATCCTGTTTACAAATCCGAGCTCTTTCATCTGCTGCGCCGAAAAGGGATCTCCGGTAAAGGCAATTTCACAGGCCTTCTGCCATGTAAGCTGATTAATAAGAAGATGAGTCCCGCCAAATCCCGGTATCAGCGCCAGTTTAGAAAAGCTCTGGGCAAACACTGCTTTTTCTGAAGCTATAATATAATCACAACAGAGAGCAAGATTCATCCCGGCTCCAGCGGCGTAGCCATTAACAGCGGCGATAACAGGAAAAGGGAGTTTTCTAAGTTTAAGCCCGATAGCATAAAGCTCTCTGGTAAGATCATCCATAAACCGTTCAGGCTCACCGGAGACAACTGAATCGAGCATACCCTTTATGTCCCCGCCAGCACTGAAGCCTCGACCCGAACCTGTTATAACAAGAGCCCGTACTCCCTTAGCCGAAACCTGATCAAGAG
>JBBRFT010000324.1:0-3776 GCA_038241375.1 Spirochaetota bacterium | reverse complement strand
GAGGACCACACATTGAAATATCAGGTCCGAATATACTCATGAAAAGATTTCTTCCACCGAAGATAATATGTGATCTGTTAGGATTATAACCCCTTATGTTGAGCTCAACATAAGGGGTTTTATGTTAACACATCAATTATGTCGAGTAAACACAACAAGTCTGATAAATCCTGGGAAAACCGCTGTAAATATTAAATAAACTTCACATAACAAAAAGGTAACATTCAATTATATCCAACAAAAATTTATTTCCGGAGGATGTTATGACTGTAAGAAACTTTTTTTCGAGTGAGCCCTGTTTAAAAAAATATCAATATGATGGCCCATTGAGACCATATATTGATCCATTCGCAGACTGGCTGAAAGATTATGGTTTTAACAAATTGGTTGCCCGACGTCACCTCACTAATATTGCTCATTTTAATTATTATTTATCAAATCAAACAACATCTCAAAAGCCTTTTACAGAACAGGATATTCAATCTTTTATCAATAACCATATTCCCGATTGTCATTGCCAGGGTTGGGGACAAATTCGTGATAAAAAGAAGATGGAGAAATCAATCGTACGTTTTCAGAAATATTTAATACAGTTGCATGGCATCAACACAAGTAAGGAATTTTCTGAATATGGCAGCATACACCGGGAGTATTTGAAATGGATGAAAGACAGCCACTATTTATCAGATGTTACAATTAAAACAAACTCAAACAATATTAAAAAATTCTTAACGTGGTACAAAAAAACATCCAATAATAAACCATTGGAAAAAATTGGGGCTGATGAAATTGAACAATTTTTACTGGAAAAACTTACACTTTCAAAACGATCTATAAGATTTTCAACGCAAGTAACACTGAGAAATTTTTTTACATTTTGCTACGTACAGGGAATAACAAAAGCGGCTCTCTTCTCGGCTGTACCTTCTATTAAAAAATACAAATTATCTGAATTGCCGAAGGCTATAGAAGATAGCGAATCAATAAAATTTCTCAAAAGCATCGATCGGGCAACACTCGGTGGAAAAAGATTATATGCAATAACACGTTTATTATTCGAATATGGAGTAAGAGGTGGACAGATAAGATGCCTGAAAATAGAAGATATTGATTGGCACCAGGAGGTAATACATTTCCCCGCACTTAAAGGGGACAAGGGAGCACAATATCCTATGTCCGCAGAAGTGGGGAATGCTCTACTGGACTATATTAAAAATGTACGGCCGGAAACCAGCTGCAAAGAAATATTTCTGACTATGCAGGCACCCGTTATCCCTCTTAAAGCTACCACGTTATCGGTTTTGATGAGGAATGAAATGGAAAAAGCCGGTATTGTAACCCCTCAGTATGGCACCCATTGTTTTCGCCATGGTTTTGTTTCCCGTCTTTTGAAGCAGGGGACTTCCATTAAAAATATTGCTGATTGCATTGGTCATCGCTATATCCAGTCTACATTTGTTTATTCAAAAATTGATCTGGACGCGCTTGCAGAAGTTGCTCTTGACTTGCCGGAGGTAATACAATGAAAAAAATAGAATTTCAAAGTTCATTAGCTGCTGAGTTTACAAGCTTTGTTACATTAAAGCAATTAGCAGGTTATGACTATATATCCCAAGCTGAACTCCTTACGTTTGTTGACCGTTTCTTAATAGAGCGAGGCATCACTCAAAATATTTTAACAGAAGAGACATTGCAGGGGTATTTAAAAACTATTCTCCATTTAACACCAAGAGGGTTTGCCAATCATTTTGGCGTACTTCGTTTATTCTCTATATGGATGCATCAGCACAATCCCGACTCCTATGTTTTACATGATATTATATGCAGAAACAATTCTCATTCCCGTCCCGCATATATATTCACTCATGAACAAATAAGATTATTCCTCGAAAAATGCACTTACGTATGTTCTAAAATAGAACGTGTCCCCGATTTATATCAAACGCTTTTTTCTATACTATACACAACGGGAATCAGAATTAATGAAGCTCTTTCCCTGAATTGTAATGATTTTTATCCGGAAGAAAAGCTTTTATATATACGCAGAGGAAAGTTTAAAAAAGATCGCTACGTCATACTCAGCTATTCAATGAATGAAAGATTAAAAGAATACCTCAAGCAATATTGTTTACTGGTCTCGCCCGGAGCATCAGATCCTTTATTCATCGGGATGAGGGGTTTGCGTATGATTTATAATAGTGTTCAGGTAAGATTCAAACAAATATTTAAGGCATCGTCAACCCCTGAGGTAAATAAATTTGAGCCAAGAATACATGATCTTCGACATACCTTTGCTGTTCACCGTCTTTTAAAGTGGTATGATTCAGAAAAAGATATATATTCCAAACTCCCTCTTCTCAGTACATACATGGGGCATGTAAATATAACTTCAACACAAGTTTATCTGCAATCGACTAATGAGCTTTTACAGAAAGGATGTGATCGGTTTCATCATTTCGTTTTTGACAAAGAAATAGAAAATAAGAACGAGGAGGTGTTGTCATGAAACAACAACCATTTTTGGCTCACTATATTCGTCTTTTCCTGACGCAGTTTCTTGCTTATGAAAAAGGGTACAGCGAAAATACGATACTTGCATATCGAGATTGCCTGAAACTATTTGTATGCTACTGCGATGATGTACTGACGTTTGATATAGATAAAATAACCTGTGATATGATAGACCATCAGGCGGTCTCTGATTTCTTAGGATGGCTGGAAACAAAAAGGAACTGTTCTGTCAGAACAAGAAATGCCAGATTGGCGGCATTAAAATCATTTTTTCATTATCTGGGACGCAACGTTCCGGAATGCCTGGATAATACACAAAAAATATTATCTATCTCTCTTAAAAGAATACCGCATAAAGCTATTAATTATTTAGAAGAAGACGAATTAACGGCGGTTCTGGGCAGCATAAATTTAGAATCGGCAAATGGTCTTCGCGATAAGGCTCTTCTAATGTTGATGTATAATACTGGAGCAAGAGTGCAGGAAATTGTAGATATAACCGTTGATGATTTCCGTCTTGATAAAGCCGCACAGGTGAAGCTTACAGGTAAAGGCCGCAAGCAGCGTGTTTGTCCACTCTGGCAAGAAACTGTAGAAGCGATAAATTCATACCGGGCAGTTAGAAAAACAAAAGTAAATACAGAAACACATTTATTTCTTAATGCACGGGGTGAGGTTATTACGCGTTTTGGGATTGGTTATATTATTAAAAAATATACCAATAAAGCAATGAAGACAAAACCAACCCTGACTAATAAAACTGTAAGTCCTCATACTTTTCGACATACTACAGCGATGCATCTTCTCCAGGCAGGTAATGAACTTAATATGATAAGGCTCTGGCTCGGTCATGCCAGTTTAAACACAACTCATGCGTATATTGAAATTGATATCAAAAAGAAAAAAGAAATATTAGATACGTGTCAGCCGCCGGTGCTGAACGAACAGGAGAAGAACTGGAGACAACCCAAAATTCTTGAGTGGCTGGATTCATTTTCAAAAAAGAAACCAGTTATATTATGTGAAGTTCCAGATCAATAATGTACGTAAAATAAAGGGTATAATTGATCTCTCAACATAATGAGGTTGTTAACATAAAACCCCTTATGTTGAGCTCAACATAAGGGGTTCGAATTTAAGCCATTACCTGACTTATGGAGCGTTGCAAGGATACCCGGCTGGAACTCTTTACCCTTCAGTTTTGCTGATGATATAAGCATATTTCTAAAAACATTAGCAGCTATTGTGATCATCTGTTCCGGTTG
>JBBRFT010000323.1:0-3786 GCA_038241375.1 Spirochaetota bacterium | reverse complement strand
GCGAAATCCGTTGTATTCTCGCCGTGCTTTATATATTTTGAAGTTTCATCTATTCTGATTTTTAAATCGGCTTTAAACTCCTTCTCTATCTGTGCTCTCACATCGGCATTGGTCTCCTGCATCAGTCTGTTATATTTTTCCAGGGAGAATTTAGCATCAACGGGAATTATTTTATC
Source organism: Spirochaetota bacterium (assembly GCA_038241375.1). Lineage (GTDB taxonomy): Bacteria > Spirochaetota > UBA4802 > UBA4802 > UBA5550 > WRGT01. The sequence continues at coordinate 3,610 of JBBRFT010000323.1, read as the reverse complement.
TCTATAAAATATTGCGGCATCGACAATTGTACCGTCACTGAACTTATACTGCATTTTGTACTGTGCCGGCTGAAGAACATTCCCAAGAAGTGTTTCGAGAAAATACTCACCCAGTATCCCACGCTGTTTCGGATTTTTAAGTATATTTTCCAGGCTCTGCATCTGTTTTGAAAAGTCCAGAACCTGTTTATTTGTTTCATCGAGTTTCGTAAGCCTCTCGGTGACATCTTTTATAATTGCGGCAGACTGACCGAACTGTTTCTGCATATTGACAGCACTCTCCTGCTGGCTTCTGCTCATAAGTGTTGTTATAGAATCGAGTTTCTGCTGCATCTCTATTCTGCTTTTATGTGTGGTGTCGGAAAGTTCCTGCTTAAGTGACCCGAGAAGAGAAACAAGCAATCCGCTGCTGTCTGCCGCAGACTCAAGCTTTTTCAGCTTCTGATAAGTCATAAGCGCAAAAATCAGCACGGGGATAACGAATAGAGTAATAACGGCAACAATTACCGCAACAAAAAGTGTACTGTCCATATAACCTCTTAAAATAGATACATATATGTTTAATATTTTATTAAAGATTATTAAATTTACAATTAAAAATATTTTTTTAATCAATTATCTGCGCGGCAGCACTTTATTTTTAGGGGTCTGAGCCCTTTACCCTGTCATCGTATATTGATTTATATAAAAAATGAGATTTCTCACCTGAAGAACTGAAGGAGGTTCGAAATGACAGAAAGAGTATCCATTATCATTTTCGAAGAAGCGAAAGCGACTGAGAAATCTCATTTTTGCATTAAATCAATTTTTTTCTTAAAAAGCCCATTTAGGCTTTTAAATTGCTTGACTTTTCCCACAAGGATGATACATTAAAATGAGAGATTTTTAATCATTTTTAACTTTAATAAGTTACTAATAAACAGAAATACTTTACTGGTTAAAATCCTTATTCTTAAAACAGACCCGAATATCAGAGACAAAAAGGAGAGTAAAATATGATAAATAAAAAGAATTTTTTGGCGGCGCTGCTGGCCATATCGACCGCATTTATAATCTCCTCCTGCGGATCAGCGGGAGATACAAATTCAGGACAGGGGGGACCGGAAGTGTCTCCTGAGCAATACACGGACCTTGGGAATCCTTCTGTCGACACTACAAATACAGCGCTGATCGGCTCAACAACACCTGAAGAGGGTATAGTTGTTGAGGACAACGTAAATGTAAAAATTGAAGGTGACCTTGAGACCAACACTGGTGACACTGGACTTGCCGGTGCGGAATCGATTCTCGATGGCGCTGTCTCATCAGAAGCTATAGCGGTAGTTGCTGATGGTATAAGCCCGGCCACAGACACTTCCCCTAATACTGATGTAACGACCGACTCGGAAGTAACAGTAGATACGGGAACCGGAACAGCTGTTTCGGGAGATACAACTACTACAGAAGGGACAGGTACTGCTGTAACAGAGCCTTCCGGAACAACGGTTTCTTCCGATGTGACAGTAATAAGCGGTGATGCAGTTGATGCTCTTGATAATGATGAAGCCGTAAGCCAGAAAGATCTTGACTATACACTCGATTCATCTCAAGGCAGATGGTACGAAGAGACAAAAAAAGAACTTTTCACAGAAGCAGATGCAAGGGGAATCAAAGCTGAAATAAAAACTCTTCGCGAACAGATAAAAACCATACTTGGTTCATTTAAAAATAAAGAGACCAACAAGAAGGATGCAAGAGCACAAATAAAGCAGATCAGAGAAAAAATAGCAGTGCTTAGAGCAAAAATCGGTAACGGCGGAAGAATCCAGTCAGGTATTTACACTAACTGGGCAAATGAAAATCTTAAACTCAATATAAAGCGGGGAGAACCGGGATGGTATAGAGTTATTATCATCGCGAAAAACAGAGGGAAACTTCCTGAAAATTACGACAGATTTACCTTTAGTGTAAACAACAACACCAATGACACCCTGGCTGGTATATCTGTAAAGGCATCAGACACTGTTTATCACAGAGGCAGCGCTGACATTAAGCTTGATAATCCCGCGGGAACGACCCTTAATCTTTTATGGACAAATGACGCTTACATGAAAGACCAGTATGACGCAAACGTAAATATCAAAAAAGTTGTTCTTAAAAAAATCAAAGATCCTAAAGAAAAAACGGTTAACGTTAAACATCTGAATGGCGATGAGTTTTCATTTACTGACGGAAGATGGTTTTTTGAAAAAACATATGCTCATACTTTCTGGGCGAATCAGATTATAGGATATACTTTTAACAATCTTGAAGAAGGGGAATACGAAGTCACCATTACAGCTAAGAACTATGACTCTCTCCCCCTTGAAAAGAATTACAAAGAGTTTAATGTTGAAATAGATTCAGATTATGATTCTGCTTCAATGAACATCCAGGCAAGCGACAAAAGCTGGAACCATGAAACAGTTAAAATGAATTTTGCGAAAGGCTCCACAACTCTTTATATCAACTGGACCAACGATTCATACAAAGAAAACGAATATGATGCAAACATAATGATTAAAACAATAAGCGTTAAAAAAGTTCAAAAGTCATCTCTGACGGCGTTTCTGCTCAGGACTAAGCCGGGGAATAAAGTATTTATCCTCGGGGCATTTCTGATGCTGTCAGGTCTCATCTTCGGAATTTATCTGAAAAACAAAAACACAAGCGAAGCATAAATAGTTACGCGGAACAAGGGGCACCGCCCCTTGTTCCGCTTTATTCATCCTCGTTCTTCATCAATCTATTGGCTCTTCATCACTCACATTAGCAAATATAGCATTTATAGATTCAATAAAATCTTCATCATACCTGGGGTCTTTCCCCTCCATAAGTATTGTCTGCCTCTTAACAAAAAGGCTCGCCAGCTATGCTGCAGCAAGATCATCCATATGTCTGATAAGATTCATTATCTTTTTAGCATCGACATTCATATCGAGACCTCTTCTACCTGGATCAAAACCTAGTCCTAGAAGAACAAGCATAACCGCGATGTGAGTAAGATTCTCCTTTTCACGTTTGGTTGTTTCAATCTCTTTCATGCTCTCAAAAAAAACTTTTTCTGAAAGCACAACCCGATTAGTAAGAGTTTCAATTAAATCCATGGCAAAGTCGGGATTGTTGGCTATGAGTATATCGAGATTATCCTTCGATGCAACGGCAAGGAGTGTATCCTCTGCACAAATGGCCGTGGCATTCCGTGTTTTGTTATTTCCAAGCGCGGCAAGTTCGCCGAAAAATTCACCTGCCACGGCGGTATTTACAGTAATAATATTCTCACCGTCCATATTTTTAAAAAATATGACTCGTCCTTTTTTTATGAGAAAAAATCTGTCCCCGGTATCACCCTCGCGAAAAACAATTGAACCAGCTGGGAAAAAATCTTCATCATCGGTCATTACAAGCGGTTTGTAGAAGAATCCTTTTAATGCATCAAAGCCCGGGAGCCTTAGAAGAAAAATAGTACCCTTCCAGTAACGCAGAAGAAAATATTTAATATAGAAAATATAAAAACCGGCACTGATCGCATTAAATCTCACTATGGAACCGAATGCATCATGTCTTATCACATGATTCTCCCACTTAACCC
>JBBRFT010000322.1:0-3787 GCA_038241375.1 Spirochaetota bacterium | reverse complement strand
GGTTGTTTTTCCGCAGCCGCTTGGTCCAAGGAACGAAAAAATCTCCCCCTTTTTTACAGTAAGAGATATGTTATCAAGAACTTTATGTTTCCCGAAACTTTTAGATATACCATCTAAAATCAGAAAGTCATCCATGACTATACCTCGCTCTGACGGATTATTCTGTGTGTATAAATTACACCGTTTTTCTTGAGTTTAAAAGATTTTATTATAAAATATTCTTTTATGATGGGAGCTGTTTATACTGAAAGCTTCCTTTTATCTTTGGATACTTTTTTAAAATATAAAATATGGCAATAAAAAAACCAGTATTAATTTTAATTAATATTTTTAGTGCTTTAAAATCCGGTGATATCAGTTATATTTGCTATAAATTGAGTTGGGCGTTTTTAATGACACGATCACTTTGCAAAGCCCCCTAAATCCCTCAGAGATATCGGGGCTTTCGAGAAGATGCTGACAATGTCTGCATTTAATGACACAAAATTTAACTTCTCAGGTTAAGGAAACTGTAAGTATGATAAAAACAACCGTCGGAATCTCAAGACATTATATTTTTCATTTTATAATATTCTGTAATAAAGAACTAAATAATATAAAGTTTCTCCTGGTTTTGCTGCTGCTATTTTTTTTATCTGCTTCGGTTTTTCTTCATGCGGAAGTTCTAGATCCCGGGGAGCGGGCATATCTCCGGCAGCTTGGTACAGTTAGAATGTGCGGTGATCCCGATTGGCCCCCTTATGAATATGTCGGTGATAATGGCAATTATGAGGGGATAGCAGCGGATCTTATCCGCCTTATTGCAGATCGGACCGGTATTCAGCTTGAACTTATCAGAACCGCAGATTGGAATGAAAGTATTGAATTTTCAAAATCCGGCAAATGTGATATTCTTGTTTTTTTAAATCAGACACCTTTGCGTGATGAATGGCTTCTTTTTACTGATCCCTATTTTTTCGATCCCAATGTTTTAATCACCCGTAATGAGCATGATTATATTTCTGATCTTTCCGGATTTTCAGGAGAAGTAATGGTTCTCCCCGAAGGGACCAGCATAGAGGAGAGAATACGAAATGATTATCCTAATCTCATTATACTGAAGGCAAAATCTGAAACAGAGGATTTCAGAATGGTGGAGGATGGAAGGGCTCATATGACACTCCGATCGCTGACTATGGCGGCGTACACCATAAAGAAGGGTGGATGGTTTAATCTTAAGATTTCAGGAGAGATTCCGGATTATACCAATCAGATGCGTATTGGAGTTGTTAAGGATAAATCTCTCCTCCGGACTATTTTCAATAAAGGGGTAAAAACAATTACGCCTGAAGATGTGCGAAATATTGTGAACAGGCATGTTCCGATAACAATGGATTACCGCGTTGACTATAAGCTGATTTTTAAAATAGCAGGAGGTTTTTTTCTTGTCATCGGCCTGGGGTTAATATGGGTCTTTCAGTTACGCAGATTCAACAGGAAACTCCTATTGCTGAGCGATCAGCTTCAGAGAGACAGGGACGTGCGGATCAAAGCTGAAGAGTCTCTCCGGGAGAGCAGGGAGCGGTACCGGCTCCTGGTGGAGACAGCACAGGAGGGGATTTTTGTACTTCAGAATGGCAACCTTGTCTATCATAATCCCATGCTTCTTACAATATCTGGCTATTCCGAGGAGGAGATCTCAGGTAAACCTTTTATTGATTTTGTTCTCGAAGATGATCGCCGCCGTGCCGGTGCCAATTATCAGAAGCGTCTCGAAGGTGACAATATTGATCAACGCTATAATATACGTGCTCATCATAAAAACGGAGAAATTATATGGCTGGAGATCAGCGGAACATGTTTGCAGTGGAACGGCTCTCCTGCTACTCTTAATTTTGTAACGGATATCAGTGAACGTATTATAATTGAAAATGAAATGAAGCATATGGCTCAGCACGATAAGCTTACAGATCTTCCCAACAGAGCGCTCTTTTCAGACCGGCTCCGTCAGGCTCTTGCATCTGCACAGAGAAATAATCATAATACGGGTGTGCTCTTTATTGATCTGGATGAGTTTAAGCCGGTTAATGACACATTCGGACACGAAGTAGGGGACAAGCTCCTTCAGAAGGTTGCCCGAAGAATTCAAAAAACATTGAGAGAGTCAGATACTGCTGCGCGAATAGGGGGCGATGAATTTGTCGTACTCCTTCCGGTTCTTAGTTCTCCGGAGAATGCTGAAAGTGTGGGAAATAAAATATGGCAGGATTTATCACGTCCTTATCAGATTGACGGGCATCAGGTCGGAATATCCTCAAGTATTGGCGTTGCGATATTTCCCGGGCATGGTGCAACTGAAATTGAACTGCTGAAGAATGCCGATGAAGCAATGTATCGGATTAAAAAATCCGGAAGGAACGGCGTTGCCGTCTATAGCCCGGGAGCTTGACTCTTTATTATCTTGACATGGCCTATCTGTTCGCTTATTGTAGGTGTTATATAAAATGAGTTTTTACTTATTAAATAAATGAATGCACAGTCGTATATTTTACAGGAGGGTATATTCTAAGCCGAAAAAACAGAACGGGAGCAGTGAAGCGATTTATCTCTGCAGCTGCATTGATTCTATTATTTTTAGACTCTCCGATATTCTCTTCACCGGTTATCGTTCGTGAGCAGGGGTTTCCTATTAATATTTCAAAAAATCTTGAATATATTGAGGATCTTGACGGCTCACTGACATTAGATCAGGTTAGAGCAATTGATTCCATTGTGTGGAGAACGAATAATAAAGATAACATAAATTTCGGTTATACACGATCGGTTTACTGGTTTAAATTTTCCCTTGAAGACATCCGGGTTTCACAGGGGCGTCTTCTTATGGAGATTGATTTTCCTACTCTGGATTACGTCGATTTTTACTATCCCGACAGCCGTGGCGGATATGGTTTTATCAAAACCGGAGACCGGAGATTGTTTTCTACCAGAGAAATCGGTGACAGCAGCTTCGTCTTTACGATCAATCCTGTTTCTGATAATCCGGTATATTTTTTCAGAATTGAAAATGGAGGATCTTTAAGATTCAGGACAAAGATATATACTGATGGTTCTTTTATAGCAGACCGGAATTTTTTTCTTCCTGTCTCATGGTTTCTGTATGGTATAATTATGTTTCTGGCGTTGTTTTATTTTTTAATTTTACTATATATTAAAGACCGGTTGTATTTATATTTTTCTCTTTTCAGTATGAATATATTTTTATATCAGATTATTTTCAGAGGATTTGCGTTTCAGTTTTTATGGCCTTTTCATCCATGGTGGGGGAATGTGGCCGAGTTGGTTTTTTCCTGTACTCTTGGTATTCTTTCAGGACTTTTTATGAGGAGTGTACTTGATACCCGCTCGACTAATATTATGCTGCACAGGCTTTTTACTTTTTTTAGTGTTTTTATTTTTCCGCTTCTGGTAGTTCTATCATTTGTTGTACAATATTACATTCTTTCATTAGCGAGATATTACGCATTATTTACATATAGTATTCTGGTAATTCCTTCAGCTGTATATTATATGAAGAAAGGGAACAGGTTCGCAGCTTATTTTCTCTCAGGGTTTGGAATCCTTATGATTACAAATTTTATATCGTTACTTATGATTTTCGGCTTTATCCCTTCCATGCGGTTTTTTGAGTGGAGCAATGATGTTGGATTTATAGCGGTCATTCTTTTTTCATCACTTGGTCTTGTTGACCGCTTTAAAACTACAACTGTTGATCTTCTTGATTCACAGCAGTCTCTGAATGAAAAAAACA
>JBBRFT010000321.1:0-3789 GCA_038241375.1 Spirochaetota bacterium | reverse complement strand
CTTCCCCAGGACACGCCAGTAATCCGATGGACTTGTGAAATTGTACTCGTACATCTTTCTGAGTTTAAAAAACCCCACTCTGCGCACACTCGATGGCTTTGCACCTTTGAGTTTTTTAGATGTGTTAATTTGGAGATTATTCATTTTACTCCTCCTGGTCTTTTTCCAGCCTGAGTTCCTTAAACCTTTCGATTAGGAATATGAACTGGAGCCTTAAAACGCTTATAGTTACTCTAAAAGCTTCATCGTCCGCCGTATTTTCTTTCCAAAAAACTCCTGAAAATTTATCAGCGTATCTAAGCTCGCTGCACGCGTTGTAGTAATCGCCCTTGACAAGAAACATCATGGCTCTGCGGATATACCTATATGGAGTATCTCCACTATCCTTCATCATAAGCGACAGGTTAACTATCTCTGGTGTGATCTCCCTGATAACCGGATCACGCGGATCAATGTGCTTTGGGATAAAGGTCAACCTCTTGCTATTTTCAACTAATTGAGTCATTATGTCACATACCCTCTCTTTTTTTTACGAGGTACAGCCTGCTTTATTGCTTAAATTATGCTTTCCCCTTATCCAACCAGACATATTTCCCTTTAACGATTTTGAGTTTTTTCTCACGGATGAGCCGACCTTCAACGTCATCCATCCACTTCCCCAGATCGAGGACGCTTTTCATCATGCGCGGGATCTCATGCCCGTGCATATCCTTGATCTGTTGAACGCTAAGCTTCGGTTTCGACATCGCCGTGACCTGACTCAAGTATATTTTCTGTATTTTCATTAACTGGCTGGACTTCAACAATGGCGTAAACCGGCGCCGATGCCTTTAAATCTGCAATAATAAGAGCATTCAACCTATCGCCGATCTTCTGTTTCCCAAGCTTACATTTAAGCGCAAAAGCATAATACAGATCTTCGTTAGTTCTGAAATTCACTGCCCGGTTTAATTTTAAATTTGCTTTATTCATATTACCTAAATAACTTATATTTAACAAACAAATATAAGTTATTTAGTTTGAAGTCAACTAAATTTTCTATATTTTATATATATTTCTTTATTTTTTAGATGATGAGTGTATAATGGTATCATGAATATTGGGGATAAACTTAAAAACCTTCGAAAACATTACGGTTTCAGCCAGTCAGATTTGGCAGATAAACTGCAAATATCCCAAAATAATATATCTTATTATGAATCGATGAGTGATGCAACTGGACTTTTAGAGCATATTATTAAATTTTGCGAACTATTTAAAATACCCGTAGTTGATTTTTTTATAGAGGATATGGAAGATTTAAAACAAACTTTACCCGATTACATCACGCCTTCAGACGCAGCAATTTTAAAAATTTTAAACACACAAGTTGACATAAAAACACGCATCGAGGTTAAAGAGGCTTTTGTCCACATAATGAAAGCTGTCCTGGTTAAGTACCAGGACAGGTTAAGTCACATGCCGGAGTTTCAGAAGATTTTCGGGGATGAAAAGGATCTAAAAGTTGCGGAAGAAAGTGCGCCTAAATATGACGCACAGAAAAAAGATTAATAAACTATCATTTTGCTCGATATAATTCTTTTCCAGTCGGTGATTCCTCTTTGACAGTCACTATTTTACCATTTTTTAAAAAGAAATAATACACACCGGTTGTAGTAGTGACGATAAACCGTTCACCATCTTTCCAATTACCAATTTGTTGTTCCTTTATAACTTTGTAAGCTATATTCATTTCAGGATGTTGCTGAATAAATAAGCTAAAATCAATCTTTGTGTTCTGAGAATTAACTCCACTTGTTTGACTTTTATCCTTTTTAGTTAGTTCTCCTATTGTTCCTATTATTACCAATCCAACGACTAAAATTATAAGATAAGTGAAACATCCAATTTTTTTCTTTTCTTTAACTACTACGGTAACATTCTGAGGCTTGAGCTCGTAACCGCAACCGGGACAAGCCGGCGCTTTATCGCTTATCTCTTTTTTACATTCAGGACATTGTATTAATGGCATTTTATATCTCCTTTTTACATTTTTTAAAACTAATTTTTTACTTTACTGTAAGGGTTGACTTTATTTGCATTAACCGTTTTACAGTAAGGACATTTACTATTACCTACATAGTATGACTTCTTGCATTCAGTACATATAATTTCTGCTGAAAATTTATCATTCGAAATTTCTTCGGTTGGTTTAACTTTTGATACAGGAGATCCGGACAATATGTTACCCTTAAGTTGATTGTACTCTTCTTCAGTTATCGAACCATCTTCTTTAAGCTTAGACAATTTCAGAAGCTCATCCGGTATAGATACTTTTTTAACTGCATTTAGCTGTTTCTGCTGATTCAACAAAGTCTGCTTTTCAAATTTTATTGTATCTTTATTTTTAGACACTATAACTACAATCAGTCCTATAAGGGGACTTAGAAAAATAGAAATGAAAAAAGAAGCTATTCCACCTATACTTTTACTGCTGCCGAGAAGACCAACAATAATACTGAATATAAACCATCCAAAAAATATTTCCATTTGGCACCACCTTTTTAAAATATCAATTAATTTGCATATATTAGCAACAGTTAAGAATGGAGTCAACCTGTTTTTGCTCTTTTTTGAGTAATCGGGAGTTTCCAGAATAGAGATCACATCCTCACACCCCGGGGGATAAGAAGCTGTTTGGGGATGGTTAAGAGAAAAAGGATTGATTTTTTTTACATATGCCGATATTTAGATAAGAGTTGACTAAAAAAAGCTTTCTTTTTTATGTTACTTTTATTAAATTAAATATACACAAATAGAAAAAGGAGATGATTATTTATGGCAAAGAGTAGTTACGCAGAAGCTCGAAGTTTCTTAAATGGCATATCCAAAACCCTTGATATTGGCAGTACTCAATCGAGAAGCTCCAGCAGGAAAATAGGGTCATTAGTATCTGATAAAAACTCGATTAAATCTGACTGGAAAAATGTCGGTAAAGATTTAATGGGATCAATCAAAAAAATCAATGGATAAAAAAGAATTTAAAAGTAAAGATAAAGCATCTCAGGAATCAGCTTTAATTCCTGAGGCTGAATTAAAAAAAATTGCACCTCAGTTGACTCCGGAAGAAACTAGAAAAATTGGAAAACTGATTATTAACAAGATTGAAATTTCTCAATCTCATTCTGGTCCGATCCCTCATCCTGTTATACTTGCCGGTTACGATAAAGTAAAGAAAGGTTTTGCTGAAAGGATTGTCAAAATGGCAGAGAAAGAGCAGGATGCCAGACATGGTTTTACCGACAGATTTATAAATAACGAAAAACTTTACACTGTCTTAGGGATAATTTCTGGATTTATAATAGCCATGACTGCTATGATTGGCGGTATTTATTTAACTGCGATCGGTAAAAGCGTTACTGGATTTTCTGCAATAATCGGATCACTCGCTGCGCTTGTTACAGTATTTATAATGGGTAAAAATGCAGAGAGCAAGAACAGTTCTGAATCTTCAAATAATCAAGATAAAAACAAAACTGATTAAAACAGTGAGGATAGAAATTCTTCCTCACTTGTAATATATAACTCAAATGTCACATCCCTCCTCTGGATCAGCTCTCCCTTCTGGTAAAACTTCAGCCAACATCTTCATAATCATTAAAATCTGTTCATCAAGCACCATTTCTGCTTTTTTCTTTTTAGGAAACTGCGTTATATATGCAACAATTTTAATTCACCAAACCGGATCCTAAAGAGACAGATTGAATCTTGAACGAAACCGCTTCGCGGCAGCTTTTACAGCATCAGAAT
>JBBRFT010000320.1:0-3795 GCA_038241375.1 Spirochaetota bacterium | reverse complement strand
TTTCAGCTAAAAATCCCGGCTTACGGATCTTTTCATTCAGACTGAATTCACGGCTGTCAGTCCAGGATTGAAATCCATTTGCAAAAATCTTTTCATCACGGTGGAAAACATAATCGATACTTAATTCCAGTTTAACAGCCTCGACCGTCCCCTTCGGAATAATTTTCAAAGCTAATATAGATTTATCCCGCTCTTGTGTTGAAATGATCTTTAAAGATAGATGAGAATTACTGAAATCTCCGTCGGATTTTATTATGTGAGCTGTCCCGCTTATCCGGTATGTCAGCGTAACTAAAATATTATTAAACATTTTCAGCATAACCTATTCCCGTTTACATATCCGATCCGGAACCGTCAAAAATATATTTTCACTGCGGAGAGCACGTAAAAAACATTGAGTCAGACGGTTCCAGATCGATATATATAAAAAAATTAACATTAGTAACTTTTTTAATGATATTAATTTTATAAACTAATTATCAAATGATTGTCAACAACAAAGTCGAAATTATGTGCACTTATTTCAAATTTAATTAAATATTTATATTGACACTAATAATATTAATCACTTTAATAGATTTAACGGATAACAGGTATGACAAAAAAAGAGATACAGCGTTCCAGGATTATTAAATACTTCACCGAAAGTACCATCAGCCTGATAAAGTCCGATGGACTTGAAAACCTGACTACAAAAAAAATCGGAGAACATGCCGGTTATTCATATGCAACTATTTATAATTATTTTGAAAATTTCAACGAACTTATATGTGTTGCCATTGCAGAAATTGCCGGTGAATGTGCCGAGTTTGTTAAGAAAAAACTTAAAGGAAATACAATCAAAGAGAGAATGATTAATTTTATTCTTCTCATGACTGAATTCAATATTGCAAATCCCAACATCTACTACCCATTCCTTTCAACATCCGTCGACTTCAGCTATTTCCAGAAAAAAACCGGTGATCATTTTATTCATCCGGCATACGATCTCCTCGTCCGTGAATTTAAAAATTCAAAAGACTTCGAAGGTAAATCCAATGAAGAGATTTTAATTTTATGTAATCTTTTAACAAATATATTCCATGCTAAAATGCATTTCTATTTACTGATGAAATCCCCCGCGACCCTTAAAGAGCTTAATAATGAAATCATCACTGAAGTAGAGTATCTTTTTAATCTTATCATAAAGAAATAAATTTCAGAGGAAAACATGCCAGGGAGAGATTTTGTTTTAAACTATTTCCGTGAAAAAACCGGAATAGTATCCGGTGAAAAACTTTTCTTTTCACCGGGGAGAGTCAATCTTATCGGCGAACATATAGATTACAACGGCGGACTTGTCTTCCCCTGTGCTATTGACAAAGGGATCTATGCCGCTGCTGCAGTAAACAATACAGGAAAAATAAATCTTTACTCTGCAAACTTCCCGCTGCTTCAATGCAGTATCAACAACAATTATCTGGATTTTGACAGAAATCACGGATGGATGAATTACCCTAAAGGTGTCCTGAAAAATATATTTGAACTAACCGGTAAAAAATCCGGTTTAGACATAGCTTTTCACGGAAATCTTCCCGATGGCGCAGGACTCTCTTCTTCGGCCTGTATCGAAATGCTCACGGCAGTAATAGCAGACTCTCTTCTTGAACTGAATATTCCCAGGCTCGATCTTGTTAAGCTCTGCCAGAGAACTGAAAACGAATATATTGGTGTCAACTGCGGAATAATGGATCAGTTTGCCATCGGATTCGGGAAAAAAAACAGCGCAATCCTGCTTAACTGCGCCACACTCGATTACAGCTATGCGCCATTCAATATTCATGGTCACTCTCTTATTATTATAAATTCAAATAAGAGGAGGGAACTTGCCGATTCAAAATATAATGAACGCAGAGCTGAATGTGAATCGGCATTAAACAAACTGAATAAATTTATTACAGCTGAAAATCTCTGCAGTGTAGATGAAAACGATCTGGAACTTCACAAAGAGAGCCTTACCGTAACTGAATATCACAGAGCTTTGCATGTCATCACCGAGAATAAAAGAACAATCGCCGCAGCCGAAGCTCTGAAAAACAACGACCTGAAACTCTTCGGTCAGTTTATGAACAGTTCACATCTCTCTTTAAAAAACAATTATGAAGTTACCGGTCATGAACTTGATACTCTTGCGCTTACAGCTCAGAAGATGGACTTTGTGCTTGGAAGCAGAATGACCGGCGCCGGTTTCGGCGGATGCGTAATTGCTCTTATCGAAGGGGATAATTTTGATAGATTTAAAAAAGAAGTTGAAGAAACATATCAGAAAGAGTGCGGGCTCACTGCCGATTTTTATCAGGTGAAAATTTCTGACGGTACGGGAGTAATATAGAACAGTACGACAGAATCAATTACTCCAACAACCATCGGGGAAAGAACTTTATGAATGACATTTACAGAGACATCGGCCTTCTTATCAGTTACTCTATTGAAAAAAAATTCATTACAGAAACAGATATCTATTTTGTACGGAACCTTCTTCTTGACTATTTTAAACTTACTGATTTTATAAAAACTGATACATCCGGAACCTCTTCAGAGCCGCTGCAGAATATTCTTAACCGCATGATTGATTACGCATACGAAAAAAAAATAATCACTGAAAATGATATTACATCAAGAGATCTTGCAGATACAAAAATAATCAGCCTGCTACTCCCGTTCCCCGGTGAGATCATAAAAGAATTCAATTCCATAAAAGATACACAGGGAATAAAAGCAGCCGCGGATTTCTTCTACAGCTTTTCAATCGACAGCAACTATATCCGAATGGACCGGATTCATAAAAATCTGATCTGGCAGACACCTACTCAATTCGGAGGGCTCGATATAACAGTGAACCTCTCAAAGCCTGAAAAAGACCCGAGAGTCATTGCGGCAGCAAAACTTACTCCATCATCGGGATATCCCGAATGCCTCCTCTGCCCGGAGAATACCGGATTTTCAGGAAATCTGAATCACCCGGCGCGCCAGAATCTCAGACTGCTGCCGCTTAAACTTAATTCCGAAAACTGGTGGTTCCAGTATTCACCATATGTTTATTATAATGAACACTGCATTGTACTGAAAGATACTCACGAACCGATGAAGCTCACAGTTGACACATTTGTAAGACTGATCGATTTTGTTGATTTATTCCCCCATTACTTCATCGGTTCCAATGCCGATCTCCCCATAGTGGGCGGCTCAATACTAAATCACGACCACTTCCAGGGGGGCAACCATGAGTTCCCCATGGCCAAAGCTTCCGGAGAAAAATATTTTAAACACAGCGATTACACCAGCCTCACTGCAGAGATTATAAAATGGCCCATGTCCGTAGTCCGTGTGAAATCCGCGGACAAAGAATCGGTAATTGCCGCTTCTGATCTGATTTTCAAAAAATGGAAAAATTATTCCGATCCGGAAAACGGTATACTTGCGTATACACTTGAGGGAGAAGAGAACACGTCTCACAACACTGTAACTCCAATCGCAAGGATGAGAAATGGTCAATACGAAATGGATCTGGTGCTCCGGAATAATCTAACATCGGAAAAACACCCGTTCGGAATATTTCATCCCCACGAAGAACTTCATCACATTAAAAAAGAGAATATCGGACTGATCGAAGTTATGGGGCTTGCTGTACTCCCCGGAAGACTGGCTGAAGAGTTATCTGAAATTGAAAAGATTCTGCTAAACAAAAAAGAATTAACACTGGACAGTCCCGGCAAAGAGAACTCTCTTTTTAAACATAAAGAGTGGATAGAATAC
>JBBRFT010000319.1:0-3815 GCA_038241375.1 Spirochaetota bacterium | reverse complement strand
CCCAAATTCTGGCACAGCGCGAAGCGCTGGGCCTTCCAAAATAATATTATTTTAAGCCGTTTAATAAGGATAAATTATTTGTATTTAATGCAGGAAGGATAAAATGAAGATTGTAATAGCATCATCAAATAAAAATAAAATTATAGAGATTCGGGATAAGTTTTCGTCAATAGCCGGTATGGAAATTGTATCATTATCTGAATATAAAGATATACCTGAAGTCGTTGAGGATGCTGACACCTTCAGCGGTAATGCTCTGAAAAAAGCACGAGTCATTCGGGATTTTACCGGAGAGATTTCTCTTGCCGATGATTCCGGGCTTGTTGTTGATGCACTTAATGGTGAGCCAGGGGTCTATTCCGCTCGATACGGTGGAGAAAATCTTTCGGATATCGACAGGTATAAACTGGTTCTTGGAAAAATGGCCGCGATTGAAGATGGCTGTCGTTCTGCAAGATTTATCAGTGCAATCGCAATGGCTCTACCCGATGGCAGGGAGTTTGTTATAGAGGGGAGTTGTGAGGGCGTTATATCCCGTGAACCTTCAGGTGGTAACGGATTCGGATATGATCCGGTTTTTTATATTCATGAAATGAAAGCTACAATGGCTGAGATTAATCTTGCTGAAAAAAACAGAATAAGCCATAGGGCAAAAGCTCTGGAATCGGCGTATGAAATTTTTTCCGGAATGAATTATGCCGGTTAAAATGACGAAAAACCGTTCCTGTAAAATCTTATCTCGCTTATATGAATACTATGGTGAGACTCTTCCGGATCTCAATTTTAGAAATATTTATGAGCTTACTGTCGCAGTTGTTCTCTCGGCGCAGACGACAGATCGTCAGGTAAACGGTGTAACAGGGCATCTTTTTGAAAAGTATCCCGATTTTAAAACTCTCAGTGAAGCAGATTATTCCCATGTGGAGAGTATCGTTAAGAGTACCGGATTTTTCCGGACAAAGGCGAAAAATATTATTTCACTATCACGGATGGTCTGCTCGAATTATGGAGGAATTATCCCGGATAATATTGAGAGTCTTGTTACACTTCCAGGTGTGGGGAGAAAATCTGCTAATGTAATTCTATCTATTGGATACGACATTCCTGGACTTGCGGTAGATACTCATGTGTCAAGAATTTCCAACAGGCTGGGATACAGTAACAGTAAATCTCCTGTTGAAATTGAAAAAAATCTCTGCAGTATTATTGATCCTTCAGAGTGGAAGAAGACGCATCTTCTTTTTATCAAACATGGCCGCGTTATCTGCAAAGCAAGAAACCCCGAGTGCGGAGTTTGTCCCATAGCGGAGTATTGTAATTATTATGCTGAATTTGTAAAAAATAAATAATATATATCCCCGCCGCCGAAGGCGGCGGGGATATATATTGTCATTCTTTCATATTCGAAGCGTAATCTCTAAAAAATAAAACTACACCAAGATCGTATTTCTCTGTATTTAAAACAGATGCCGGATCCTCGCCTGTTATTTTTTTTAGTGATTTGTAAGCAGCTTCGGAGCGTAACCTCTCCACACTGGTCAGCTTATCAGTTAAAAATTTTACCGAATACACATCATTTGTATATCCCAGTGAGTCCAGAATCATAAGTTTTACAGGTTCATTCTCCGATTTATACATTTCATAAAAATCATTTTTATGATCATTGTAGTATAGACTTAAGTAACGGGTGAACTCATTTAAGCGGGGCGTATTTTTCGGGATTATCAGCAGCTGAGTTACTGAATAATTTTTCAGTAACTCAAAGTCGAGTTTTATGTTTTTTTGATTGAGATACTCGAAAATATATTCAATCTCTGTTATTTTATTATTTTGAATCAGTTCTTCCCATTCCTGATTAGTGAAATCCGATTCTTTATTATAATCTTTCAGATATTTGAAAAAAATCCGGGTATTTCCGGGAGAATTGTTCTGAGTAATATTTTTACTAAGCTTTTTAAGCGGGTATGTAAAACCTGATTTCAGCAGAATATTCCCTGTAATAAAACAGGTATGGCTTTTCGGGTTGGAGATGTAAAATGAAACTACAATAAAAGACGTAATCACTGTGTATAGAAAAAGTCCTGTAATAAAAGAGAGCGATATTGATTGGAATAGTTTCCATTTTGATTTTGAATATTCGTAGACTAAGGCAAAAGTGAATATGAAATATTTTACAAACTTAATTATATTTATGCCTGACCCCGGCTCGAAGAGCGAGTAAAGAATCTGGTCGGTAGCATAGTAAAGAACTGAAAAAATAATAAATAACGGAATAGATATTCCAGGTCTTTTTTTCAGGCTCAGTACGATAAAAAGTATAAGAGGGTAAATTACAGTGTTGGAGAATCTTCCGTCAAGAAGCCGATATATAGGTTCAGTGGGCCAGTTGCTGCTGTCAAGATAGTTTATAAGAACAAAGATTACCGTAAGCAGGTATATGAATAAAAAAGGGAAGAGTCTTAATGTTCCAAAAAGATAGTATTTCCCTCTCCAGCCGTAACGGGATGAATAATCAGCTCTATACAGATCAACATTGATCTGAGAAAAAATAAAAACCATATAGAAAGACAGAACCATTATATATACTCTGGCTATTGTTGAAATGCCGCCCCATTCGTATTTAAGATTAAATATGGCATTTACAGCAAAAAGCAGTACAAGAATTATCATAAAATGATTGAGTTTTGCAAATTGTTCTTTTATTATATTCATTTTTTTACCAGAGAAGATTTTTTCCGGAACATATTTTGTCAGTAACTGTTCAAAATCAGAGGGATTCTGTCTTCGCCGCAATCCGGCAGCTGTGGAGTACAGTTTTACATTCAGTTTTTGATCAGATACCTTCGTTCTGATAAATTAAAGAATAGATGCTTATTTAATTCAATAATAAATTGGTTGATTTCTTTTTTTATTTTATATTGGGATTTGGAGTAGTTGCCGGATCGGAAGAATTTATCCCGGGGGCAGATTTTTAAAATTTAATCCGTCGCATGAAAAATATGGAGTAGTCTGCTCATGGGGAGTTTAAATGAGATTTAATCAGATTGAATACGCAGAGTATTATCATAAACAGCAGATCGAAGGGGGATATCCCGGGGAACTCCTGCCCTTTGTAATAAAGGAGCTTGGGAATTCTCCTACAGTGCTTGATATTGGAGCCGGTACAGGTCTTTTTTCTAAACCTCTCGCTGAAAGAGGATATCGTGTTACTGCGGTTGAACCTTCTGCGGAGATGATTAATATAATGAAAAAAAATCTCACAGCTGAAAATTTATCTTCTATCAGAATTTATCCAATGACCTGGGAGGAGTGGAGAGGTGAAATTCATGCCGCGGCAATCTGCGTACACTCTCTTTATCCAATGTCTGATGTTAAAAAAGCAGTAACTTTGATGCATGAATCTGCTCTTAAGAAAATTATAATAATCAGGGATACATCGGGAATGAAGACTCTTTCCGGGATAGTAAGAGGGAAGCTGGGGCTGATCTCTAATCGCGATTTGAATAATGAGGTATCTGTAATACTTGGTGAAATTTCTTCTGACTGGCGGATTGAAAGTATATATGAAGAGAGAAAGCATGTTATAAAAAATGTTCAGGAAGAGGCGGATTCAATTATTTATCAGCTTAAGCTTGAGGCAAAGTTTAAAGATGATGTTAATGATATAATAAAAAGCGAAATAAGAACTGAGTCAGGGGAAGACTTTTTTTGTGCAATTTATTACGATAATGCTTATATTTTTAAATGAACGGGCCTAACAAGTTTTTTATGTAATTGACTGATCAATAATATTATTTTTAACTGTAATAATTCAG
>JBBRFT010000318.1:0-3818 GCA_038241375.1 Spirochaetota bacterium | reverse complement strand
TATTACGGAAACGCAGGACAGAATTCAACGGCAAATTTCGATAATACTTTTACAAAGGATTCCGGATTCCCCGGGCTTGCGGCTCAATGGCATATGGATGAAGGGAGCGGCACATCTATTTATGATTCTTCGGCGAATAGTAATACCGGCACGATAACTGGAGCGACGTGGGTTGGTGCTGACGGAAGGGGATGGTTTACAAATCCAACTGCCGGATTTTCTACGGGGGATTCTCTTTTATTTAATGGTACATCGAATTATGTTACTGTCACGGATAATAATAGTCTTGATGCTGCATCTACAACGATTACATCCTGGATTAAAACAGGGCTAGATGTAACAACAACTCAATATGTGCTTGCCAAATGGGATGAAGTAACCGATCAGAGAAGTTACGCGATTTCAATAGAAAACTCAACAATTTATTTTTTAACAAGCGAAACAGGTACCCTGGCTACGGTTGATTCACTAGGGCGTGGTACAGTTCTCACAAATACATGGTATCATATTGCTGTCACATCGGATGGTTCAAATAAAAAGATATATTTAAATGGTACGCAAGCAGATACCAGCAGCGGATGGGCAAGTACAATTCATCCAGGTAATTCAACTCTTACTATTGGATCCAAAGATTCATCCTTAATTCATTTATTTAAAGGAATAATTGATGAAGTATCAATCTATGATAATGCGCTTGATGGAAATCAGATTAAGGCGCTCTCCCAGAGATCGAAATATTCATCGACAGTATCAGCTCCGATTGTCGGTATTGAGGAGATAGTACCGTAAAATTATAACACTTCACAAGTCGTCCATAATTGCGGGTTAATCAACTCTACTGACTAATCGATTACCCGCTTAACAATCAATTAGTCTTAATTATAATTTCCACCCGGCGGTTCTTCGCCCTCCCCTCATCTGTTGAGTTATCACCCAGAGGAATGCTCTGACCATAGCCCTTATATGAAAACTTGTCATGACCGCTCTTTGACCTGAGATAATCGGAGACCCTCATGGCGCGCTTTTCAGACAAAGACTGATTGTATGACTTCTCCCCTCTGCTGTCGGTATGGCCTTCAACGATAATCTCGCGATCGGGGTATCTCTTTTTTATTGCTTCGGCAATCTGGTCAAGCTTTGATCTTGTATCTTCACGCAGATCATGTTTATCAAAATCAAAAAGAAGATCATTCATGCGGAGAACTATCCCCCGTTTCTCCACATCGGCATCAACACCTTCGGGAAGATCCTTCTGAAGCTCCTCCTTCGCGGTCTCTTTCTCTTTTGGTGTGAAATTTTTATACAGGCTGTTCTCAGTTTTAATGTTCATGTGAAACTCCGCGGATGCAAGTTTCTGCTCCCCGGTTGCGAAAATAAAAGCAATCTGGTACGCGTCCTGAATATCTCTCGGCTTGTTATTCGCGATATCCCAGTGTAATACACCTTTATTCTCTCCCGATATTCTTATAGGAAAATCCGCCGGATACCCTGTTCCAGAGGTGTCAACATTTATAGAATAGTAGTAATTTATCACGGCTATATCTTTTTCATTATCTTTTATCACATTTACAAAAGTATAGTTAACTGGAAATGTAAGCATAAAAGGGCGTGAAAAATTATCAAGCACCATCTCTCCATTGGCAGTCCATGAATCATTGACTTTAACATCTTTTTCAGAGAATGAAGGAATATGACGGAGATTAGGCATATAGTCCCCCTTCCTTACTATAAATTTACCGGAAGGCTCAATAAGAAAATCCACCTTAATCTGGTTGATCATCTTAAAAGAATTTGCACCCTGCTCTTTTTCATGAACAGAAAAGACTCCATGGACCCGGTTAAGCTTGTCCGACTTTTCGGTGCATGTGATATCTATAATATTGCGCTCTTCAAATTTTCTGTTGAGCTTCGCATTTACATAATATTTTACATCGGCAGTTTTAACCATCTCGATGCGTTCATCTTTAGCAAGATTCCATGAGAAGTTATAAGCGTGGGCGTTAAAAGTGAATACAATAATGAGAGCTACGGCAAGAAATATTTTTTTCATAGGGTGAATCTCCAAGCAGATTATATCCGCTCTTTGATAATCGGCTTATTATGTCATATTTATTAGCATTTTTAGTGTTAAAAAAAATTTTTTAGTAAAAAATAGTATTTTCGGCATAAACTCACCCCGATCCCTCTCTTTAGAAAGAAAGAGAGAGGAGATTGAGACAGAAAGTATTCTGTTTTTCAGCAGTAAACTTCTTTTTACGAAGCCCTTCTCTTTTTTAAAGAGAGGGGCGCGGCAGTAGCCGGGGGTGAGTTTTAAAAGATTTGGTAAAATAATACACGGTCATAACCCTGGAATATATGTTCAGAAGTCATCAGATAATTAAATCACTCGGCAATTTTCTTTTTTCTAAACTCTTCTATAAGATGATATACAAGTATGCCGTAAGCGACAGATACGTTCAGAGACTGCTTTATTCCGTACATCGGTATTTCAACCGCAGCATCGGCCAGTGAAACAGCCTCCTCCGACAACCCTTCCACTTCATTGCCAAGCATAAGACATATGGGGAATTTGTATTCAGCTTCCAGATAGTTCACGCTTGAATCGGTATGCTCCAGAGCGACAATGGAATATCCCTCTGATTTAAGTTTTTTTATTATTGAGATTGTATCGGTATTATTCTCCCAGGGAACAGTCTCGACGCTCCCAAGCGCAGTTTTAGTTATCTCCTTACGCGGAGGGAAACCTGTATATCCGCAGAGCCATAACTTTTCGATAAGGGCCCCGTCTGAAGTTCTGAACATCGATCCGACATTGTATAGACTCCTTACATTTTCAGCAATCACAGCAACTGGAAATCTTTCGGTCTCTTCGAGCTCGACAATTCCCGGTCTCTTACCCTTTATCTCTTCATTTGAAAGTTTTACCGGCATTAAAATCCCCCCTCTCTATTTGCTGATAATCAGCCGAATATCATCTTCATGCCGAGCCCGAAGAACAGCGACACTACGACCACGCCGGTTGTAATCAGTGAAACCTCGGCAAGAACTTTCCGGTAGACAAGCCCCTTGACAACAGACATGAAAAATGTAAAAACCGAAACTATAATTACAACAGCCGTAATGGCTGATGCAAGAGCCGTATAGTGATTGGCGAAGATAAAAAACGGACCGACTAATAATACTACAACTGAAGAATATATTACGGCTGTATAAAGCGCGGCTTTTTTCGGATCGCTGCTGTCTTCGCAGTCTGCCTTCTGTGAAAGATATTCAGATGCAACCATGGCAAGAGTAGCCGCAAGACCGCTTATAAGCGCCGTCTTCCCTATCATCATTGAATCGGCAATAGCAAATGTAAGACCCACAACAATACCGGTTATCTCCTGAATCGAATTGTTTATCGCAAGAACCATGGAACTCATATGCTTCAGCACATCCTCTTCGATTTCAGCCATGAGCGCCTCTTCATGCTTCACTTCGTCGCGGATTATTTTTTTAATCCCTGGAACTTTATCCTCAACAGATTCGTAGTTATGCTCGGCCTGCTCTTCACCATTTTCCATCATCTTGATTGTGAATGTATATCCGAATATTCTTGACACCAGTCTGTAGAAGAGTATTTTAACACGGTCAGGCTTTACATCTCTGCCGGTAACTTTTTTAAAAAAAGTATAGTGCCTCAATTCATCTTCGGATATCTTTTTTAATATGGCGGCGTTTTTTCCTTTAGCTCTTTTTGCCAGCGCCCCGTATAGTATATGTTCTGTTATTTCATTCTTCTGGTATTCAAGAATCTTTTTTAAAATTTCACTATTCAT
>JBBRFT010000317.1:0-3834 GCA_038241375.1 Spirochaetota bacterium | reverse complement strand
CCTTGTCTCTGGCCGTGAGCAACTTGCCTGTTATATGGCAGAGATCTCCACATCTTAAAGTTCTGATTACTTCGACGGTCAGAGGTGTATTTATTTTTTTCCATTCCATCAGAGTTCAATTCTCCCTTTGCGGAGAGAGTGTCAGTTGAGATTGAGTGCAACCGGAAGTGATGCAATATGAGTTGGACCAGTTTTTATATAGACTCCGGCTACGCTGTTTGTTACGCCGAAACCCATGGGGCCGACTCCTGTTTTATTTAATCTGTCCAGAATTTGTATTTCAAGATCGCGGTAGTACGGATCGGGATGATGTTCCGACGGATTTTTAAGAAGCGCCATCTTCGCGTTAAGCATTGCCGCATCCGCAGTTCCGCCTATACCAACTCCGAGAAACAGAGGAGGGCATGGATTGGGTCCGGCTGCGATGATTGTCTCTTCAATGAAATCTATTATTTTTTCAACCGAATCTGTTGGACGGAACATCTTAAGCGCACTCATATTTTCTGAACCGCCACCTTTAAGCATTATATCAATGGTGAAACAATCTCCTGGAACTATATCAGTATGGATGAATGCGGGAGTGTTGGTTCCGGTGTTTACTCTCCGGAGGGGGTCGGCGACAATAGATTTTCTGAGATAGTAATTTTTATACGCATCAGCTACGGCAGAGTTTACTGTATCGTAAAGATAATTACCTTTTATTTCGAGTTCCTGACCTATCTCCAAAAATATAATAACAGAGCCACAGTCCTGACACAAGGGGATGTTTTCTTTTTCTGCAATATCAATATTTTCAATCAGTATGTTAAGAGTTTCAGTTGCAAGAGGGAGAGTTTCTTTTTCCTGCATTTCCGCAAATATACTTTTAACTTCAGGGGGTGTGATGAAGCTTGCACTTCGGATAAGTTCCTCAATGGCAGTTTTAATCTGATCTGTGTGGATTGTTCTTTTCATAGTTATGACTTTTTTAATTTAATATACTTTTAGTATTAATTATTTACCTGTGGAGATGTCAAGGACTAATAAATTAAATTTTTATTGACACCAACCTCTTTCTGCCGGATAATATAATAAAATATTATTAGAGGAAAGATTACCATGATTATTTTATCCTATATTATACTCGGTTCTGTTGTCGGATTTCTTGCCGGTCTTCTGGGTATAGGAGGTGGTCTTGTAATTGTTCCTGTTTTGACATTTATGTTTGCAGCGCAGGGCATTCCTCATGAGCATCTTCTTCATCTGGCACTGGGTACTTCTCTGGCCAGTATTGTTTTTACGTCAATTTCCAGTATCAGGTCACATCATAAAAGGGGAGCGGTTATCTGGCCGATTGTAATTAAAATTACTCCGGGCATCATTGTCGGAACATTTTCCGGAGCCTGGATTGCTGCTCATTTATCGACTAATTTTTTAAAGATATTTTTTACTTTCTTTCTGTTTTATGTCGGGATACAGATGCTGCTTGGAATAAAACCCAAGCCTTCGCGTGAAGTCCCGGGGACTGCCGGTGTTTCCGGAGCAGGGGTCGTCATAGGTATATTCTCCAGTCTTGTCGGTATTGGAGGCGGAACACTTTCTGTCACATTCCTCACATGGTGTAATGTGACAATGCATAAAGCTATCGGCACATCGGCGGCAATCGGTTTCCCCATAGCAGTTACCGGAGCTATAGGTTATGCTTTAAATGGATTTTCTGTTAAAGGGCTACCATCTGATGCATTCGGTTATATTCATCTTACCGCACTCGCCGGAATTGCTGCTGCGAGTATTCTTACTGCACCTCTTGGTGCAAAGTTCGCGCATAGTTTACCCGTGGATAAACTTAAAAAAATATTTGCATCTCTGCTTCTTCTTCTTGCAGTACGCATGGCATGGAGTCTGTTTTAAAAATAGTGGTATAGTATAAATTCTGATTATCAGAAGGGGGATCGAATGGTAAAACCATTGAATGAGTTCGGGGGATGGCTTAAGTTTTTTCAGATTATAAATGTTTTTTCTTTAATTCTGGTGGCGCTTTATTTTTTATCGACTTTATATTTTACTGCCGGAGCTCTATCTTCCAAAAATCCCTTAACTAATGAATTGAAACTTTCAATTGCATTCATGTTCACACTTTTTCCCGCGTTGTTCTATTATACAGTAAGAATTTTGAAATCTCTTAAGATTAAATCTTCTCACGTTCCGGACGAAATTTCACGATATATCCGCTTTATTCTTTTATTCTCGGTTATTGCAGGAGTTGTAGAAATTACTCTTTTCGTATCATCGGATATATCGAAACTTGTTTATGATCTTTTCAGGTCATTAATTCAGCCCGTGGTAATTAATATAATCTGGTTGATGTATTTTAGAAAGTCTGTAAGAGTAAAAGAATTTTATGGTCAGAACTCATCAACAGATTTGAGCAGCCTGTTCAGGTAAGAGAAATGAAGGGTATAAATATTTTTTAAATAAAAATTTTTTCACTCCTATAGATAGTGGGACGATTCACTATCTATAGGAGTTTCTGCTGTTTTGATTTTAAGTTTTATAGTCTGAATACGGAAATAATCTGCTTTAATTTTTCGGCAAGTTTTGCAAGATTTTCTGAATTGCTTGCAATCTCTTCTGATCCGCCTGCTATTGTCTGTGCGACATCGTTGACGTTGCTTATTGATGTAACAATTTCACTTACTGCTGTTTTGTGCTCATTTGTAGAATGAGCTATCTCTTCAGAGACCTGGCGCACCATTTCAATTTTTGAACTGGCGGTGCTGTTTATCTCCTTCTGGTGAAGCATCTGATCGTTGATCATAGCTATTTTACTGTCGATGTTATTTACGCCGGATAATATTTTCGCAGTTGCTTCCGTGGATTTTTTAACTGCATCGAAACCGGATTGAATTTCATTATTATTCAGATTTATAAGTTTCTCAATCTCTTTAATACTAGATGCAGTCTGGTCCGCAAGTTTAGAGACTTCATCGGCAACGACGGCGAATCCCCGTCCCGCATCGCCAGCTCTTGCGGCTTCAATCGCAGCATTTAGAGAGAGCAGGTTTATCTGTTCAGATATCTCTCTTATTATATTAACGATTTTGGTCATATCTTCTGAACTTTGTGAAACATTTATCATGCTCTGATTCATGGTTTTCATGGAGGAGTCGCCGCTTTTGGCATCGTCTGCGATGGTTTTTGAAAGAGCAGCTGCTTCACTAACAGTTCCATAAACCTGATTTATGCTGTCGGAAAGATCGTTAAGTATTACTATAAGCTTAACAAGCATATCATTCTGCTGTTCCGATCCTTCGGATATTTTATCCATCCCTGCGGAAATTTCTTCAGTTGTAGCAGTTATCTCTTCAGCGGATGATGCCTGACTCTGGGCATTTCCTGCGAATGATACAGTTGATGCTGAAAGCTCTTCAGATGATGAAGAGAGTTCATCGGTCACATCTCTGATCTTTTCTATCATTTCTGTGAGGTTATTTCTCATATGTGTACTAGCAAGTGCCATAGATCCTATCTCACCTTTATAATGCTCAAGAGATTGAATTTTAGAAGCTTCGTGAAAGTTGAATTCTGAGATCATCAGAACGAGATCTTTAATTCTTAGAATAGGCCGTGCAATTTTTTTACCGGCAATAAATCCAATAAAGGAGAAACATATAATCAGAAAAACAGTAAAGCTGACTACGGAAATAATGTCTTTGATTAGAGCCTTTTTTAAAATGGATTTTTCATTATTAACCCTTACTTCTATATCGTCAACGTAGTTTCCAGTTCCCACAGACCATTTAAAGGGTTCAAAATAAAGTGAATATCCTCTTTTCATAAGAGCTATTGTCTCCC
>JBBRFT010000316.1:0-3868 GCA_038241375.1 Spirochaetota bacterium | reverse complement strand
TCGGGGGGCGTGGCCCCCGTAAACCCCCACTTCAGACGCAGCGCGCAGCGCTGTGTCCAAGAAAATAAATTGCTGTCGTTTTAATAAAATGAAAATTATGGAGAAAAATATGCCGGTAACAGCAGATGAACTTAAACTTGTAGCACGGACAGTAAGAACTCTTTCTATGGATATAGTGCAGAAGGCCAACTCTGGCCATCCGGGAATGCCATTGGGCTGTGCGGATATCGCGTCAGTTCTCTGGACTAAGATAATGAATTATAACAGTGAAGATTTATCCTGGGTAAACAGAGACAGATTTATTCTTTCAGCAGGACACGGCTCCGCTCTGCTCTACACCATGCTGCATCTGTCGGGTTCCGGTATGACTATAGATGATCTTAAAAAATTCAGACAGATGGGGAGCCTTACTCCGGGACATCCGGAATATAAGCATACTCCCGGGGTTGAAACTACAACAGGTCCGCTGGGGCAGGGTTTTGCCAATGGTGTCGGTATGGCCATTGCAGAGAAACTTCTGGCTGAAGAGTTTGGAGATGTAATTGATCATTATATTTATTCAATTGGCGGAGACGGTTGTATGATGGAGGGGGTAACCTCTGAGTCTGCATCGCTTGCCGGGCATATGAAACTCGGGAATCTTATTTATATTTATGATTCTAATAGAATTACAATCGAAGGCTCAACCGATCTTGCATTTACAGAGGACGTAAAGAAAAGATATGAGGCATACGGCTGGCATGTACAGGAGATTGACGGTCATAATTTCAGTGAAATTGAATCATCAATACTTGAAGCGCAAAAAGTTAATGATAAACCATCTCTTATAATTGCCCATACAGTTATTGCAAAGGGGAGTGCCTGCATGGAGGGGAGTGAGGAATCTCACGGAGCCCCATTTGGCGATAAAGAGATAAAAGCATCGAAAGAGAAAATGGGATGCAGCGGCGACGCACATTTTGATGTACCGGAAGATGTTTACGCTATTTTCAAAAAAGTAAGAGAAGAGAAAAAGAGAGTATATGATTCATGGCAGACAAAATTCAGTTCATCAGTTAAGGGTGAATTAAATGATAAATGGAATTTATTTTTCAGCAGACCCGATATTGAAAAATTGAGAAAATCTTTACCGGTATTTGAAACCGGTTCTAAAATCGCCACACGGGCTGCCGGTGGTAAAGTGCTTGAAGTGCTGTACAAAGAGCTTCCGAATTTTATCGGAGGTTCCGCAGACCTTGCTCCAAGCAACAAAACCATGGTTAAAAACATTAGTGAAAGTGGTGCGGGAAGAGTCGGCAGAATCATTCATTACGGTGTCCGGGAAAATGCCATGGGTTCTATTCAGAATGGGATTGCGTATTACGGCGGATTTATAAATTTTTCCGCGACATTTTTTGTGTTTATGGATTATATGCGTCCTGCGGTAAGGCTTGCGGCGCTTTCAGGATTACAGTCGATATATGTTTTCACTCACGACTCAATTTTCGTGGGGGAGGATGGTCCTACGCATCAGCCTGTTGAACATCTTGCGGTATCACGTGCAATTCCGAATTTGAATGTTATCAGACCCTGCGATGCTGATGAGACTGTTGAGGCATGGATCTCCGCGTTAGAACGTCAGGACGGCCCTACGATGATAGCTCTATCAAGACAGAATCTTCCGGTTATAGAGCGAACAGATAAATCTTCGGCAAAGAATCTTGCCAAAGGGGGATACACTATATACGATTGCGATTCTCCTGATCTGGTTATTCTTTCAACAGGATCTGAAATACAATTATCTATTGAAGCTGCGAAAAGACTTCAAAACGAAAAAGGAATAAAAGCAAGAGTTGTATCTCTCCCGTGTTGGGAACTTTTCGATCAGCAGAGTGATTCGTATAAAAAAGAGATACTCGGAATGGGGATCAAAAGAGTTGTTATTGAAGCCGGGATTCGAATGGGGTGGGAGAGATATGCCGGAGAAAATGCTCTTTTTATCACTATAGATGAATTCGGAAGGTCAGCACCGGAGTCCGATCTCGCCGAGTATTTCGGATTTACACCGGAAAAAGTCTTCGAGAGAATATTAAAATATATGGCTTAACCTCTTTTAAAATTCATCCGGTTAAAGTACTATAGCAGTTAACGATTTGATTAGTACAATTTATGTCACTGCGAGGCATAAAATGCCGTGGCAGTCTGTTTTATTAAATACCGATTCTGCTTTGTTAAATTAGTTTTAAATAAAATAGATTGCTTCACTTTGTTCGCAATGACCAGGTTCTAATTTAATCGTTAACTACTATGGTGGTACTCTGTCTTCGCCGAGTCAGAGTGTCACCAGTTTATGAGAAGTTGCGATAAAGCTTTAATATAGAGTTATTTAAAGCTGCCGGCATCGGTCCGGCGGCTGTTTTACTCTCTCCCCAATAATTTTCTTTTAGAATTCATCTTTTTTTAAAACTGATATTGAATAAATAAACGATTTTTATTATTATTGTTATAAATAGATTTTAGAATATTGTAATTACTTCGTATCAATTCACTATGTAATACATGTCGATTTAATGCAGCTATCGTAAGAGGAGCGTACTTATGGGGGATATGGGCTTAACCGAAGTTTTTTTAAATGAATCGAAAGAGATAATCGGGAATCTTGAGACAGATATTGTAACTCTAGAAGAGAGCCGTGAGAATCAGGAGATTATCAATAGAATATTCAGATATTTTCACACTCTGAAAGGTAGCTCCGGTATTGCCGGATTTAATGTAATTTACGAGTTTACCCATCATCTTGAGAGCCTTTTCGATAAAGTTAGATCGGGTGATATTGCTGTAAGCAGTGATATAATTGATATTCTTCTTGATAGTATAGACTGGATAAAAGATGAACTTTTCAGTGACGGAGACATTGAAGATGCTGGAAAAATTCAGGCGGAACTTACTGCAAGAATAAATGAATGTATGGGATTTGAGCCTAAAGTGAAAGATAAATCGGGGGATTTTCTGAGCGATGTGGGTGCGTATTCCGGCGTAGGTTCCAGCGAGAGATATTTTAAAATTAAGGCTGTGTTTAAAGAGGATATTTTCAATAATGGAATAGATCCTCTTATGATAATTGAGGATCTGAGCAATCTTGGTGAAGTTATAATATCTAATATTGATCAGAAAAAAATACCCGATTTTTATAAAATGGATCCGGAAAAATGTTATATGTCATGGGAAATTCTTCTTAAGACTTTCTATGATGAAATGAAGTTGCGGGATGTTTTTTTATTTGTTATAGATGATAATAAAATAGAGATAGAGAATGTAACAGAGAAGTATGCCGAAGTTAAAGAGCATGGATATCTTACAGAGAAGAAACTGGGTGAAATTCTTATCGATAAGGGAATACTTAATGACTCCGATCTTGAGGAGATTGTTGAAGAGCAGAAAAGTCAGAAGTTTAAGCTGGGAGACATTATTGTTCAGAAAGGGCTGGCATCTACCAGGCAGGTTGATGAAGCTCTTCAGGAGCAGGATAAGATTAAGAAGAGACTTGAAGTTAGTACAGTCCGTGTCGATTCCGCTAAACTTGATAATCTGATGAATCTTCTTGGTGAGATTGTTATAGGACAGGCCGCGCTCCATCGGGTATCTGAAGATATGGATGAAGAGAAAGCTTTTATTCTGAACAATTCTCTCTATGGTCTTGACCGTGTTACACGGGAATTTCAGGAACAGATCATGTCAATACGCATGGTTCCAATTGGTCCGACATTCGATCAGTTCAAAAGATTTGTCCGCGATACTGCTCATTCACTGGGTAAAGAGATAAAACTGAAAGTTGAAGGGGGCGATACCGAACTCGACAAAACAGTCATTGAGAAAATTGGTGATCCTC
>JBBRFT010000315.1:0-3869 GCA_038241375.1 Spirochaetota bacterium | reverse complement strand
GTGTAGTGGATAAATATATCGGTGATGCTATAATGGCTGTATGGGGTGCTCCCGTGAAGACAGGGGATGATGCTTTCTATGCTGTTAATGCGGCTCTCATGATGCGTGAGGAGCTCTTGAATTTCAATAGCGACCAATTATTTTTGAAAAGGCCGCATGTAAAAATTGGATGCGGTATTCATTGCGGGCCTGTACTTGCGGGGCAGATCGGATCCGTGGATAGAATGGAGTATACTGTTATAGGCGATACTGTAAATATTGCATCCCGTATTGAAGCATTAAATAAAGCTTTTGCGACTGATATTCTGATTTCAGAAGAAATGGCCGAGAAGGTTAAAAATAAATTCAGGCTTGTCCCTATGCGGAAAATAAAATTCAAGGGGAAAAGTGAGTCTTTAAGGCTTTTTGCAGTCCTTGGGAGGTATGCCAATTTTGATTCCCCGAAAACTCTTGATGAACTCAGAAAATTAATCGGAACTGATGAGATATTTCAGGAATTTGTCGATGATGAATTAAGTTTTGAAAAAGAAGTAAAATATGAAATCGTGGACTAACGGTTTAATCATTTTTTGCATATTTTTTATGGTAATCTGTTCATATTTTATTTACAGAGAATTTGACGGGAGTATAGAAAAAACCGACGGGGAAAAGATCGGAACAATCACATTTAAAAATAGAAGCGCATCAAGAAGATATACAGATAATGTGATGTGGGAGGAGGTTGAACAGCATTCTGAAATATATAATTATGATGTTATCCGCACAATGGAATATTCATCAGCTGTCATTGAATTAAAAAATGGGACAAAGATAGAACTTGATCAGAATACTCTGCTTGTAGTAATTCTAAATGATAAAGGTATAAATATAAATTTTGGTCAGGGTGGCATTTCGGCACAAAGCGGGGATGGGACAAAAGGTACGGTCACAATTAATTCGAAGGACGCAATGATTGTTCTTGATAAAGGTGAACTTTCTATTAACAGTAGTGATACCGGAATGGATGTATATGTTAATTCCGGTAATGCTAAAATTGCCGCAAGGGGAAAGGAGCTGAATATTTTACCCGGCGATATTGCGACATTGAAGAATGGAGTTGCCGAATCTGAAAAAGCTTCAATCTTCCCGGAATTCCCGAAAAATAATTCCAACCTGATTACATTCGGGGAACTTCTCAGTTTAACTCTTTCATGGCGAAGTGAATCTTCCGGCGAAGTGATGGTGGAAGTATCTCATAACAGAGATTTTAAAAACATTGTTAAAAACTACAAATCATTAAAATCAAATCTCAGTGTTAAACTTCCTCAGGGAGATTATTACTGGAGGTTAGTGCGAGAAAATATCAAGAGCATGCCCTATAAGTTTTCTATACTTGCTGACAGTAAACCCTTTCTTATAGCCCCGCACGCTGATCAGAAAATTTCTATTACTGAGGGTTTAGAATTTGTTATGTTCAGATGGGGAAAATCAGAATATGCGTCGGCATATGAACTCGTTGCGGCACGTGACATCAAAATGACTGATGTAGTACTTACTATGAATTCCAGAAGTAGTATAATATCAGCACCGGGACTTGGAGCAGGAAGATACTACTGGACAGTCAGGAGCATTTATTCCCCGGGAGTAATTGCTGAAACAGCTTTAGCAGGACCTGGAATGTTTTATGTTGAAAAATTAAACTTTTCTCAGGCAAAACCAGTGCCTCTTGATCAGGGACCGGTTACAACCGCGGGTCCGTTTATCCTGAATTGGATAGGAGTTCAGGATTTTAAAAGTTATAACGTCGAAATATCTTCAGATCAGGAATTTAAAAGTATTTTAGCCGTTAAAAATACGGTAAATACTTTTGTAAAAATTGATGAGAAACTTCCTGAAGGTAATTATTACTGGAGAGTGAGTGCTCTAAGCGGAGATGAGAGCCCAACAACTTCAATAACGGCTTTACTGCTGCTTATAGGGCCATTGCAGATCATTGCAGTAAATCCCGCATCTGGAGTTGTGATGTTTAATAAACCCGACACAATTAATTTTTCATGGAGAGATCCAAATAATGGAGAGAAATACCTGGTTGAAATATCAGACAGCAGCAGTTTCAGAAATATAAAACAGAGTAGAGAAAGCACGGTTCAGGAATTACATATGGAAAGTCCCGGTAAGGGTAATTTTTTCTGGAGAGTAATACTGAAAGATCATTCAGGAAATGTTGTCGCAAAGAGTTCTGTAAGTGATTTTACTATTCCAGACGATCTTGAAATTCCAGTTTCGGTAATTCCAAAAGATAATGAAAAGATTATTCATGGATTAAAAAGAGAGTTAAGATTCGAATGGAGAGAAATTTCCGGGGCTAATGAATATGAGGTTGAGATTTTTAAGCGCATGGGTGGGGTTGATAAACCTCTGACGATTTATTCGTCTAAAAAGAATTACATTGGTTTATTAAATACCTCGATTTTTATTCCCGGGAATTACAGCTGGATCATAAGGGCAAAGGATGTCCGAAATGGGAGAGTCAGAGCCTTCAAAGAATCTAGAAAATCATATTTCGAAATAAAGGAAGTTGCTCTTCTACCTGCACCGAAAGTAAAAAATCCCGGTGTGATATTTAAATGAGAAAATATATGAGAGAAAAAATTATACTGACTTTTTTTATTTTTATTATCTCAGTTTTAAATTCTATTGCCGCCGAACGAAGTATAACGTGGGAACCGGTCGCTGGTGCTTCAGGATATTTCCTTGAGATAAAGGATTCAGAAGGAAATATTATCGTAAGTACAACGGTTTCAGAGAATTTCTATTCTATGTCAAATCTTAAACCGGGAGCATACTCTTTCCGGGTAGCAACTTTAAACATTCTAAAACACCAGGGAGAGAGTACTCTGTGGATAGATTTTGTCATTGAGAAACTTTACATCCCGGAATTGAAATCTGTATCGCAGGGGGAGTTGATAAGTTCATTTTCTAATAAAAATATTGTGGTCAAAGGCAAAAACCTGAAACCTGGAGCGAAACTTTTTTTACGCGGGAACGGCAAAGAGATTGAACTGACTGATTTCCAGGTAATTTCTGATACGGAAGCTGTCTTCAACTGTAAACCGGATTCATCATCAAACGGGAAATATAACCTGGTAATTGTTAACAGGGGTGATGCTGTAGCAGTCTTAAACGACGCGATCAATATTGTTGAGAAGGAAGCAGCGGAAACAATATGTTTTGCCGGCATAGGATATTCAGTAAACATACCTTTCGGCAAATCGTCTTACTACTATGGATTTTCGTATACCGGTGTCAGCGGATTTTTCCAGATTTCCGGAAGAAATATCGGTTTGACTAATATTATTTTTGAAACTGAATTCGACGCGGTACGTTTTAACTACATTGATTCATTAAAAAAAAGTACACTCTCTTATGCTACATTGGGAATAGGCCCGGGGTATTATTTCCCTCTAGTAAGTAATTCACTGGAACTGTTTTTTAAGCTGCAGGGAGGAGGAGTGTACACGTCTGTAACTCTTGATGAAAATCTCATTGATAAAAAAGTTTCATCTATTGATCTGTATGCAATGACAGGTACCGGGGTCAGAGCCTGGATGACAGAGAATTTTTTTATAGATTCTGCTTTAGGGCTGAAGACAATATTTTATGCTGGAGAATCCATGTATGATATAAAAGTTTCTCTCAGTTGCGGATGGAAATTTTAAAGTTTAATGCAGTTTCAGCCCAAAAAGTAGCAGTTAAATTACTGTAAATTTTCCATCTACAAACATCCCGGAAAATTCAGTTCCATCCTTAAATTTTAAAATACCCTCTCCGTGATAGTTTCCGTTTTTAAATTCACCTGTATAGACTTTGCCATCGGGGTAAATAAAAGT
>JBBRFT010000314.1:0-3876 GCA_038241375.1 Spirochaetota bacterium | reverse complement strand
TTCAATTTCAAGTATTTTTGACGGTATAATATGCTTTAAAAGAGACTCTTCGTATGCACCGGACATGGAGTGCATGGCCTGTTCATACTCTTCCATAAAAAGAGTTGAAGTTCCGTCATCTGTTGTTAATAAATATTTTTTTTTCATAACACTTACTTTTATATAACTGCATGGACTCTGCAGGAGGTATTTAAATAGAATTTACTTTTTAACCTCTATGTCTGATAATTATTACGGCTTCAGAGTTATCAATGAGTTATTTTTTACTTTAAAAAAAAATATTTATTCATTAACTGGTAGTATTTTATCTTCACCGCGCCACCGGCGCGACGGAGAGTGCATTGACCATATAAAGTCCCAAATTTTTAAAACTAACCCCCAATCCCTTTCTTTGGAAAGAAATAGAAGGGAGATTGAAACAGAATATTTTTTTCTGTTTTGCAGCAGAAATTTTTATTACGAAGCCCCTTTATTTTTTATCAAAGAGAGGGGCGCGGCAGTAGCCGGGAGTAAGTTTCAGAGTTTTAATAATTTTTAAATTTCATAAAAATCAATTTATTGAATTTGTTACCGATATAAAATTTCCTTTCAGGCGGATCATATATGATAAAAAAAATAATATTAAAGGGGAGAGTGCAGGGGGTAGGATGCAGAGGCTACTGTGCAGGGTATGCCCGTAAATATCTAATAAATGGATCTGCAACAAATCTTGGAGACGGATCTGTCCGTCTTATTATTAACATTAGTGATGAGCTTGTTCTGCAGCGTTTTGTTTCATCGTTAATTTCCAACCCTGATAACCGTATATTTTATGGTTCAATTGAAGATATTTCTGTAAGTGATTATAGCGGAGTAACAGCTGGAGATTATAATTTCTAATTAGCAGCCAGTAGAACCGGTTTAACACTTTTCATTCTTCGGTATTTTACTGTTTTAAATTTTTTGTGTATTTCGTGTGTATCCATTTCAAGAAAATTGAAAAATGGAGTATTTTTGTTCTTCTCAAAAAAGATGTTAGCATATTCGATATATTTTTCTTCAAAAGCTTTTCTTGAGTGACCATGTGCCGCTTTAAATTTCCCCATTCGCCTGATATCTCCATTGAATTCCGGACTGATATGATACAGTTCGTGAAACATCACATTAATTTTGTCTTTTGCCGAAAGACTGAAAAATTTTGGAATATAAAAATATATAATATATAGAATTTCGGAATCATTAACCTTTACTTTTGGAATAGTATAAAAACGTCCATTATGTTTAACAATTTCGGCTCCATCTTTAAAGCGTAAAGGGAGAAGTTTTCCGTAAGTTGCCCCTCTGCAGTCTTTTCGGTTGGAGGCACAGCATATCAGCATTTTGTTTAAATCAAATTTTTTAAATTCATCAGTAGTTTGAATCATCTCTTGAATAATCAATGTAAGAATATCCGTAATGTTTATTGAATCTCCAGGCATCAATAAGTTCCTGCCATTTCAATAAGCTCTTCGGCATGCTTTATGGATATATCTGTAATTTCAGCTCCTGCAAGCATGCGAGCCACTTCTCTTATTTTTTCTTTATCAGAAAGATTTTTAATTACAGTTGTTACCCTTCCATCATTTTTTCCTTTCTGAACCAGATAGTGACTATCGGACATTGCGGCTATTTGAGGAAGGTGTGTTATAAGAAGCACCTGTCTTCTCTTTGAAAGATTCTTAAGTTTTCGTCCGACAATTTCTGCTGTCTTACCGCTGATACCGGCATCGACTTCATCAAAGATAAGTGTATCTACTATATCCGCTGATTGAATAACATTTTTCAGTGCGAGCATAATTCTCGACATCTCGCCGCCTGATGCGACTTTGCGAAGTTGCTTCAGGTCCTCCCCTTCATTTGCAGAGAGCATAAACTCTATACGGTCAAGGCCGTGAGGATAGAGGATATATTTTTTATCGCCTGTATCAATATCTCCGTCAGCGCTGATCTCTCTTGTAATTGAAATTTTAAAGATAGTTCCGCCCATTCCAAGATCATTCAGTTCTTTAATTACAAGTTCTTCAAGTTTTTGTGCAGCTGTTTTTCTTTTTTCAGATAAATCCAGAGCCAGCTCTTTTGCTTCTTTAACGGTTTTCTTCTCCTGATCTTTCAGCTGCTCAAGCTGTTCTTCACTGGAATTGATTGTTTCAAGTTCATTTTTTGCTTTCTCGGCGTACTGAATAATCTCCTGAATAGTATCGCCGTATTTTTTTTTCAGAGCCTGAATAAGATTTAATCTCTCCTCGACCTGATTGACTCTTTCAGGGGAAAAATCGACGCTGTTTTTATAATCATGCAGAATAGAGGTCGAGTCTTCAAGAGAATACAGTGACTCTCTTATGGAGTCAAGAATGGGTGAAATATTCGGATCGATATCGGAAATTTTAGAAAGACTCATTTCAGCTTTTTTAAGGTTTCGAAGTACTCCAGTATCGCCTGTAATAAGATCCGCGGTGTTATTTATTTCGGTAAAAAGTTTTTCAGAATTACTAAGAAGATTCGATTCAGCTTTAAGTTCCTCATCCTCTCCGATTTTAAGAGATGCCGATTCAATCTCCTTAACTGAGAATGTATTAAATTCTATCCGTCTGGCTTTCTCTCTTTCATCAATCTGAAATGAATTTATTTTATTCCGGATTGATGTCAGTTTTTCATGCATGGACTTTACGGCACTTACTTCACTGTTAAGAGCTCCGAAACTATCGAGAAGTTCTCTGTGTCTTGCGGTATTGATTATATTCTGATGTTCATTCTGACCGTGTATATCAATGAGGTTTTCGGAAATTTCTTTCAGTTTTGCAATTGGAATCTGAACAGAATTTGCATAGCATCGTCCTTTACCGTTCGCGAACAACTCTCTGTGAATTATCAGAGTATCATCTTCATTTTCAATTCCGGACTCTTCCAGAATTTTTTTAAGTCCGGTAAGGGCTGATATTTCAAAAACAGCTTCAAGTGACGCCCGGTCAAAACCTGTCCGGATCATATCGACACTCATCTTTTCTCCCAGTACTCCGGAAAGAGCATCGATAAGAATAGATTTTCCGGCACCTGTCTCTCCGCTCAGAATATTAAGTCCCTGTTTGAACGTTACAGTTAGCGAATCAATAATTACAAAATTTTTAATTCTCAGATCAAGAAGCATGATGGATATCCTCTGAAGATGAAATCAGCCCCAGTTTAATTTTTCCCTGAGGATTGAGAAGTAGTTTTTTTCGGGATGAAGTATAAGCTTCATTTTTTTTTCTGTCTTTTGAAATATCAGCTCATCCCCTGCAGAAAATTCGATAGCTTCCTGACCGTCAATTGTCAATAATAAATTTGTCATATCGGTAAGTGTTCTTGCTTTAAGGCTTGATGCCGCAGGCAGTACTATCGGTCTGATTGAAAGAGAGTGGGGGCAGACCGGATTAACAATAAAAACATCATTGGCATCGGGAACAACGATTGGTCCCCCAGCTGAAAGAGAGTATGCAGTTGAACCGGTTGCAGTAGCAATTATAAGTCCGTCACCGGAATATTTATTCAGAAACAGATCGTTCACGTGTAGTTCAATTTGTATAGCTCTTGAAAATGCGCCTTTTGAAATAACGGCATCATTAAAAAAATAGAGAGACTGGCTGGTTCCATTTTTATTATGAATTGCTTCCATAACATTACGATCAGCAGTAATCAGATCTCCTTCAAGAATTTTAATAAGATAAGGTTCGTATTCGTCCGGACTGAACTCTGTAAGAAATCCGAGTTTACCTCTATTTATACCGAAAATCGGGGCTTTCTGTTCAAGGAACATACGTGCTGTTTTCAGAAAAGTCCCGTCGCCTCCGATAGCTATAATAAGATCGGGAGACTTCAGAT
>JBBRFT010000313.1:0-3879 GCA_038241375.1 Spirochaetota bacterium | reverse complement strand
TGACTTTCCCGGTCGGCAGGTGTTAATTTAAATAAAACTTTTTAAACATGCGGGGGGAATAT
This sequence comes from Spirochaetota bacterium, assembly GCA_038241375.1. GTDB lineage: Bacteria > Spirochaetota > UBA4802 > UBA4802 > UBA5550 > WRGT01. Next base: position 3,817 of record JBBRFT010000313.1, on the reverse strand, counting down.
GTGTGATACTCTTATAGCATTAAAATCTACAACAATAAACAATGTCGCAATTTTCGGAAAAAACTCAGACCGTCCGCCGAATGAAGCGCAGCATCTTGCATACTTTCCGGCACAGGACTTCCCCGTCGGGAGCAGAGTGAAATGTACATATATCGAGATTCCCCAGGTAAAAAAAATAAATGCAGTTTTGCTTTCAAAGCCCTTTTGGATGTGGGGTGGCGAAATCGGAGTCAATGAACATGGTCTTGTTATTGGGAACGAGGCGGTCTTTTCGAAAATTCCCGCGAATAAAAAACCGGCGCTGCTTGGAATGGATATGCTCCGAGCGGCACTTGAGCGGGCAGCTAAACCTCGTGAAGCAATGCAGGTAATCATCGATCTGCTTGAAGAGTTTGGACAGGGGGGTAACTGTATCCATGATGGAGAGCTTTATTACCACAACAGTTTTATCATCGCCAATTCCGATGAAGCCTGGGTGCTTGAGACCGTGGACAAACAGTGGGCGGCGAAGCAGCTGAAAGATGTTTATTCAATTTCAAATTGCCTCACGCTTAATAATGAATACGATTTAACATCTTCAGGTTTAGTGGATCTTGCGGTGAAGAAAGGCATCTCTAAATCTAAAGCTGATTTTAATCTGGCAAAGGATTATTCAGATTTGATTTTTACAAAATTCAGCAAGGGCCGTGTACGAAGAGAGAGGACTGTATGTGCTCTTGAAGAGCGGAAAGGGCGCCTCAGTGTTGAATCGATTATGGAGATACTTCGAGGTCATACAAAAGAAATTTTTGATTCACGAAACGGTCTGACAAATGTTGATGTCTGTATGCATGCGGGATTCGGACCGGTTAGGGTGTCTCAGACAACTGCATCGATGATAGTTTATCTGGATAAAAAAAGACCGCTTATATTTGCAACTGGTACATCGGCTCCATGCACCGGTATTTTTAAACCATTCTGGATGGATACATTATCAGATTTTGAATTCGGCGCAGTCCCTGGTGATTGTACCGACTCATCACTTTTCTGGAAACATGAAAAACTCCATCGGGCTGTTCTCCTTAACTATCCCGGGCGAATAAAAACTTATGCGGCTGACCGGGATGAAATGGAGAAGCATTTTATGAGTGGGGCCTTTGAACTGCAGAATGATAATGCCTCTGCTGCTAAACGGCGGGAGTATTCAATGGGATGCTTTGCCCGAAGTGAAGCTGCTGAAGCGGAATGGCTTAAACGTGTAGAGAAGGTTTCTGTTAAGAAAAGTTTCTTCTACGGCGGAGCATGGGAAAATTTTAATAAAAAATCGGGAATGATTATAGTCTGAAGAATTAGCTGTATATTAAAATAATTTTTAAATTGGGCAGCTTTTCCGGCTATTTTCTTCTTGACCGGGTTAATTATATTAATATGGTTAATATATCTGGCGTTATTAATATTACATTGGAGGATTTGATGAAAAGAATTATTATGTCTCTGTTTATTGCTGCTATTGCAATTTTTTGTGTACCATCTCTTTATGCTGCGGATTCTGCAGAGGGATACTGGAAGAGTATTGATGAAAAAGGTAAAGTAACAGCTTTCTGGAAGATGTGGGTCGAGGGGAGTGAACTTCGCGGAACAATTGTAAAAGTTCCAAATCAGGCCGATTCTACTCTCTGTACCGAGTGCAAAAAGGATTCAGCAGGATTCTATAATCAACCAATTATAGGCACGACCTGGATGTGGGGATTTAAAAAAGATGGTGACAAATGGACCAAAGGGAAAATAGTCGATTCAGGTAAGGGAGATGTTTATTGGGCCTCTGTAAGAGTTCTTGATGGCGGAAACTCTGTTGAAATGCGCGGTTCTATCGACCGATGGGGACTTGCAGGGAAAACACAGACATGGAAAAGATCTAACGAAGCCGAAGCAAAAGCGGGTAAAGCTAATTAATTTAGAAATATAAATGTAGAATCCGGTATACTTTATAAAAATACCGGATTCTGTTTGTAGAATTCCTGCATTAAAGATTCATGCACATTAAATCATTCCGGGTATATTTTGATTATATATTCTAAATAGATCCTGTATTATAACTGTTTTCCGCTAGGTAGTAAATTATTTCCGGTGGTGCGTATTCTTCCCAGGCGAAGAGCGGTGCTTCTAAAAATATATTACTACCGTTTGCTGTAGTTCTGCAGAAAAAAATGTTTCTTGATCTTTAGTGTAATCGCCGGCATTGTGACTTCCATAAACACGGAATTTATCATGATTTTCAGTTATTTTAAATCGGGTTATTCCAAAGCAGAATATTTTAACGGAGTATATCCATGTTCGCAAAACGTTTTTCAGATCTGAATCCCTATATCCCCGGGGAACAGCCTAAGGATCGTGTTTATATAAAATTAAATGCGAATGAAAATCCATATCCGCCCTCACCGGAAGTGGGAAAAGTTCTGAAGGAGTTTGACGCGGATCAGTTCCGTCTTTATCCCGATCCGGATTCAAATGATTTAAGAAAAGCTATTGCAGGAATGCTCGGGAATGAAGTCACATCTGATATGATTTTTGCCGGGAACGGTTCCGATGAAGTTTTATCTTTTGTTTTTTATACTTTCTTTGATGATGATGCCCCTTTGTATTTTCCGGAACATACTTATAGTTTTTATCCGGTATATTCCGACTATTACGGGATCCCTTATAAAAAAATACCTTTAAGAAAAGATTTTACCATCGATACTGAAACACTCCTCGAAGGTAAAAGTTCCGGGATAATATTTGCTAATCCCAATGCTCCCACTGGTATTTATCTCTCTCTTGCGGAGATTCGGGGTATAATGGATAAATATCCTTCGAATCGTGTTGTAGTTGTAGATGAAGCCTACATCGATTTCGGCGGAGAGTCTGCAATTCCGCTTCTGAAGGAGTATAAGAATCTTGTAATCATAAGGACTTTTTCAAAGAGTTTCTGCTTTGCCGGAGCCAGGCTCGGTTTTATGATTGCCAATCCTGAATTAATTGATGCTGTTTTTACCACGAAAAATTCATTTAATCATTTCCCTGTAGATGCCCTTACCCAGAAAATCGGGATAGCATCGTGCAATGATTCAAAATATTATAAAACGCTATGTCTTAAAATTCGTGAAACTCGCGATGATTTCAGCACACAGCTCCGTAATGCAGGTTGGGAAGTGCTCCCCTCAATGGCAAATTTTATATTTGTCAGAAAGGACGGTTTCGATGGAGAGGAAGTTTATAATGCTGTGAAATCAAAAGGGATACTGATCCGTTATTTTAATAAGCCGGGGATATCAGACTATGTAAGAATTACAATCGGTACTAAAGATGATATGCAGAAATTGATTGTAATCATGAATGAAATTGATTCAGAGTGAAGAGTAATATAAGTATAACATTTAACGAATTGATTAGAGCATCGTCATTTCGAACCCCGTCAATTCTTCGGGTGAGAAATCTATTTTTAAAATACAATAGATTTCTCATCCGAAGATAATATATAAATAAAAAATCTTCTAAAGCTCATTCGAAATGACAACTGAAACTTCTTCTGTCATTTTGAACCTCCTTCAATTCTTCAGGTGAGAAATCTCATTTTCTATATAAATCAATATACGATGACAGAGCAGAAGTTGTTTATAAAACATGGTACATTAGTAATAATTCAATCGTAAACTGCTATATATATGTCAGTTAGTTTAAATTATTCCTGTGAGTATCCGTCAACAAATTCCGCGAATCGTTGTGCAACAAGTCTCATCTCATGTATAGGGGGGAGAAAAACAACCCGGAAGTGATCCGGATGAGGCCAGTTAAATCC
>JBBRFT010000312.1:0-3888 GCA_038241375.1 Spirochaetota bacterium | reverse complement strand
ATTTCATATGAATTATCTATTTTCAGTAATTCTTTTATATCAGAATCATTAAATTCTATCTCAGGCCAGGAATTAATATCTCCAATTCTTTGCTTAATTTTTTCTCCAAGCATTTTTAAGTTACTTAGCATTTCTTCCTCCCATGAATGATTCCACTATTTCTTTTGCAATGGCACTTACTACTGGAATTGAAACACTATTACCGAACTGCTTATAAGCCTGGACATCTGATTTGTTTATTATAAATTCTTCCGGAAAACCTTGTAGTCTTGCAGCTTCTCTTGGTGTTAGTTTTCTTGGATTTTTATCTTTTTGTGAAAGAAGGATTTCACTGCCATCTTTATAATATCTTGCTGATATTGTATTAGTATATTCAGATTCTGATGTTACCAGGCCATACCCGAATCCTTTACCATTGATTTTATTATTACTTTTTCTATTCTGATGACCTGTCCATAATCTATCTGAAATTGTATATTTTGAATGTGGTTTTTTTTCTAGAATATCACCGACTCTGGTTTTTATACCGGTTACTTCAGGATAATTAAAACTAATATTTAAATCTTTTCTCCATAGAACAATATATACTCTTTGTCTATTTTGAGGTACACCGAAATCACGAGCTTTAAGAATCATTCTGGATGCTTCTTTTTTTATCTTTTCAGGTGAACCGGTACGGATTAGCTCTTCGTCCAAAATGCACTGGTAACCCATATCGACTAAAGTGTTTAAAATGACTTTAAGCGTATATCCCTTATCATGACTAATTAGTCCTTTAACATTTTCAAGAAGTGCAAATTCCGGCTGCTTTTCCTTAAGAATTCTTGCTATATCATAGAAAAGTGTACCCCTTGTATCATCAACTCCCAACTTTAAACCCGCATGAGAAAAAGGCTGGCAAGGGAAACCTGCTATAAGAACATTATGGTCAGGTATATCTTTTTCAGATATTTTCGTAATATCACCAAACGGGTATTCCCCAAAATTTTCATGGTATGTTGATTGAGCATTCTTTTCAAATTCAGATGTAAAAACGCAGACACCACCTGCAGCTTCAAAACCTAATCTCATACCACCGATCCCTGCAAATAAGTCTATAAATCGGAATGAAGTTTTATCGTTTGATTTTGTAATTATATCCGAAAAAATTAAATTTCTTAATTTCTGATTTGAGCTATATAATTTTTCACTTCGGAGACAGTCTATTATCTTATCTTTATCAAGACCTCTATTGCTTCCGAAAAAGTCACTTCCTGTAATTATTGCATGTAGCCATTGATGGATTACTGATTTTACATCGGATCCTGGAGGTGTATAATCATTTGCGAGTTTAGATAATGCATCTTCATATTGTTTTACAATTAAATTCATTATTTAAATTCCTCCTTCAATATTAAGCAATTAATACAGCCTGGGTCTAGTCCGGTCATTTTATTATTTCCTCAATTGAGTAATAGCAAAATAAATCATTAATGTTTAAATTAAAATCACTTAAGAAATCACGTTTTAACGCTAATGTTTTAACTATTTCTCTTGCCTGGTGTTCAGCTGCATGATGAACAGCCCGATGACAGTAAGGACATAAGCAATATATATTATGGATAATATCCAATGGTTTTGTATAGTTTGTTTGAAGCCCCATTGGTATTAAATGATGTGCTTCAAGATATGGTTTATTACTGAATCTGGAAATAAAAAGATTATGAGAAGGATCAAACTCACACTTGAATTTTGCCAATTCCATACGTTGAACAGCAATGTTTCTATCCCGACCGAACACATCACGTGATTTTATTCTGGAAATTCGAATTTCGCTAATATCATTTACAGAATTCTGATAAATTTCATCATAGTCATCCTGCTTGAAAATAGATGACTCACTTCTCCAGCTTACCTCGTCCATTGACCCGATCCATAGTTTTTGGTCTTTTATAAACATAAACCAGATATCATTGCTTTCAGGCTTAAAACCAGCGTTTGAGGATATATATAATCTTAATTCTTTTTTTTCAGGTTTAGGGAACACAACATTTAATTTTATTTCTTTACCAGTAGGGTAATGATAAAATGATTTTGAAGATAATTCCCTGTTTGATTGTACATTACCCACATGAATATTTTCATGTTTAAAGTGAGAAAGTACAAGTTCAGATTCATAATCTGTTAGTGTTATTTGAGAATCGAAATTCTCCCTCTCTGTTACAATTGAATAAGCACCTTGTATTGTTTCAAACTTTGATTTTTGAACAACTCCGAATTTCATACTAAAAAAATCTCCTATTCAAGTTCTTAATAATTTTTACTTATATTTAATTCTATAAATAATTTATCCTGTAATTTTGATGCGGCTATATTAGTCTCGCATTCCCACACTGTTATTATAGTCCATCCTTTTTCTTTCAATTCATTTTGATATTTTTTATCACGTGACACATTCCCGTTAAGCTTAGCCAGCCACCAGTTAGTCCTGGTTTTTGGAACTGTTGCATCTTTACATCCTTCATGCCTATGCCAAAAACACCCATGAACAAAAATAACAGTCTTATACTTCGCAAGAACAATATCCGGTTTACCCGGCAATACACCTTTTGGATGATACTTCTTTGATACTTTACCGTTTAGCCTGAATCTGTATCCCATTCCGTGAAGCAATGACCGCACAATCAGTTCAGGTTTTGTATCCTTCCCCTTTATGCGACTCATGTTCCAGCTTCTGTGTTCTTTTGAAATTCTGTCCATTTTTTATTAATAGGATTGAGTTGTTATAAGTCAACAAATTTGCTGTTATAAATAAGTCTTAAAAATAATACGGTAATACTTAATCAGGTTTGAAGTATAAAATTCTCGGCTTGCCGGAATATTTCAGAAGTTATCTCTTTAAGCTCGTCCCGGCTGTATACCCACAAATTGTGGACTGAAGAATGTATCCGAAGACTTATAATGGCTTTTCTAATTATCAATCTTATAGTATCACCGTTTAGATCTGTTCTTTTTTTTATTTTAACTATTTCCTCCGCAGCTGCAATCATCAATGGTTTATATCCGACGATTGAGGTTCTTTCCATAAGTGATACATAATCATCTTCTATAAGACTGCTGTAAAGATTATAAGGATCAGCACTTTCCTCATCTTTAAAAAAAAATGCACGCCACCATAAAGTACCGAAATAATTACGTCTTCTACTCAAAAAACGTTCTGTATTAATTTTATAAACACCATCTTTCTCGTTACCCCAACGCCATGACACTATATGAGGGAAAAGACTTATATTAAAAAAATACCATACCCCCGGTCTACCGGCTTCTGAAGGCAGAATATCAAGGTTATCCCTGAGCCATATCATAATTTCTTTATCAAAAAAAGCTTTATCGCTTTTACTGATACTTTTGACTTTCCCGTAATTAAATTTTAAAGCTATTTGATTAATGTTATCTTTGATTTTTTTTAGTTCAGGCTCTGTCACTCTTCTGCCCAACGGCTGCCAGTACATACCATGGATATTTGCTGATGAATATTTTTCACAAATAAAAGCAGTCTTAGTTTCAAATAATGCTGTTTTCTCATCAGCTGTATGTTTTGGCATTTGCGGATAAATGCTCGGCATTATTGGTCACTCCTTAAAAACTTATTCTGAATCATAGATTCAAATTTACTTTTTGTGTGTTTATACAAATTTTTAAATTCTTCAATATCACATTTTTTTTCGAATACCTGCTCTAAGAGATATTTATAAACCTCAGCTGTGCTGCCAATAATGCAGTTATTTAACTGATCGTCCCGCAGATATTCGGCAAAATCTTCACTATTTAAAGCATCTTCAATAACATTTTTGTAAACGCTATATTCAAAAAAACTTCTTATCCATCTGTCCTTTACATCTACCCCTG